>CAXNKO010000023.1:0-10723 GCA_964202685.1 Caulobacterales bacterium | reverse complement strand
GCGGCGAATGTCCTGCACCACCCGTTCACCGGGAGATTTTTGGGCAGAGGGTTTTGGTCTCATCTTCGTTCCTTCGTCACTACGATGAAACCAAAACCCTCCTCTGCTCAATACCCCTCATCTGTCTCATAGGTGCTGACGGGGAACACGTCGTAATTTTCAAGAAAATAATTGAGCGTTTAACATTTAGTCAAAATTCGGAGTGTCTGTCAGATTTTCGCTCGCATAACTCTTGAATTCCCGGTCATTTTCTCATATTCCGATTAATTACTGTACGACAATTTTAGGTAGATTTCAGCCTGTTACCGCAGCGTATGGGATTGCCGTATCGATGGCTCCTTAGCTGAATATGTTTGAACATTGGTTAATTCACGGACATCGTAAATTACCTGAAATATGAATTTATTCGCATACTTGATGACGAAATATGGAGATTTGGCAGATGGTTGGCCGGCGCGTGCGGTATTTAGCGCGGGCGACTGAGATCGAACCCGCCCGCCTGACGCCGGCGCCGAGCCACGCCGTCAGCGGAACGGCACGGAATCCCTTGTTTTGTGGCGCAGCTGTGATATTCTTTGTTTGTTCTCATCGTTCATCCCGCCCATCAACGCCGCCGGCCCTCCGGCTGGCGCCGACCGGTTGGCGCCCCGGTTGGCGCCCCGGTTGGCGCCTGCCAACGGGATCTTGAAGCTCCAGAAAATCCATAAGGATATGACAATACGAATGAAAATTCCGCATTCCCCCCCTGCAAAGCCGGCCCGGAAAGGCGCCGGCCGCCAGTTGAAAAATGCGCCGACCCACGTAAGTTTCCAGGCGTCGGCACCTCGAATGGGTCAGGTGCGCCGGGTCGCTGGCCAGAGCCCTTCCCACTCACGATGGCGCATCGTCAGCGGACAGGAGGGGCTCTCGCTCAGAGCTGCGGCGAACGCTCCTGCGTCTGTCCGTTCAGACGATAGCCGTGCTGATATTCACGGCCAGACTGGACAAAGTCGAAGGTGTCGATGTGAATGGCGCCCGATCGCCCGCGGACGCGCCGGGCAACAGGCTGGAGACCCGTGATGTACGACCTGATTGTCCGCAATGGCTCCGTGGTGGACGGCTCGGGAGGCGCGCCCTTCACCGCCGACGTCGCCATCCAGGGCGGCCGCATCGCCGCGGTCGGCCCCGCCCTGGCCGGCGTGGCGCGGGAAACCATCGACGCCACCGGCCTGATCGTCACGCCGGGGTTCGTGGACATCCACACCCATTACGACGGCCAGGCGACCTGGGACCCGCTGCTGGAGCCGTCGACCCTGCACGGGGTGACCACCCTGGTGATGGGCAATTGCGGCGTCGGCTTCGCCCCGGTCAGGCCGGGCTCGGAGCCCTGGCTGATCTCGCTGATGGAAGGCGTGGAAGACATTCCCGGCACGGCGCTCACCGAGGGCATGACCTGGGGTTGGGAGACCTTTCCGCAGTATCTCGACGCCCTGGAAACCATGCCCCGATCCGTCGATGTCGCCGCGTTGGCGCCCCACGGGCCGGTGCGCGCCTATGTGATGGGCGATCGCGGCGCCCAGAACGAGCCGGCGACCCCCGCCGACATCGCCCAGATGAAGGCCATTGTCCGCGAGGCGCTGGAGGCCGGCGCTGTCGGCTTTTCCACCTCGCGCTCGATCCTCCACAAGGCCATGGACGGCAAGCCTGTGCCCGGCACCTTCGCCGCGGAGGACGAACTGTTCGGCATCGGCGAGGCCCTGCATGAACTTGGCCGGGGTCTCTATGAGCTGGCCCCCGCCGGCGCCTCGGGCGAGGACATTGTCTCGCCGGCCAAGGAGATCGACTGGATGTGCCGGCTGTCGGCGGCCATCGGCCGGCCGGTGACCTTCGCGTTGCTGCAGGTCGACGCTGCGCCGGAGCTGTGGCGCGAGATGATGGAGAAATCCCTGCAGGCGGTGCAGTCCGGCGCCCAGGTCTATCCACAGATCTCTGGCCGCCCCACCGGCGTCCTGGTCGGCTGGCAGTCCAACCATCCCTTCGCCGGCCGCGCCAGCTACGACGAGGTGGCCCGCCTGCCCCTGCCCGAGCGGGTCGCGGCGCTCGGCGATCCGGCCCGCAAGGCGCGCATCCTGGCGGAGCCGATCGGGCCCAAGAACCGCATATCCTGGGTGCTCAACACCAATCTGGAGCGCATCTACATCCTCGGGAACCCGCCCGACTACGACCCGGGCCCGGAGATGACGGTCAAGGCCGTGGCCGAGCGGGAGGGCGTGGACCTGGCCTCGAAGCTCTACGACCTGATGCTGGAGGCGGACGGCCAGGCGCTGCTGATGTTCCCGATCCTCAACTACAGCTATGGCGACAGCGACGCGATTTACGAGATGCTGCGCCATCCCATGGGCGCGGTGGGCCTCGGCGACGGCGGCGCCCATTGCGGCTCGATCTGCGACGCCTCGACGCCCACCTGGATGCTCACCCACTGGGTGCGCGACCGGGTGCGCGGGCCCCGGCTGCCGCTGGAACAGGTGATCCGCAAGCTGACCCACGACACGGCGCGGCTCTATGGCATGACCGACCGCGGCGCCATAACGGTGGGCCTGAAGGGGGATCTCAACCTCATCGACCTCGAACGCCTGACCCTGCACCCGCCGGAAATGATCTTCGACCTCCCCGCCGGCGGCCGCAGATTCACCCAGCGCGCCAGCGGCTATGTGGCCACCGTGGTCAGCGGTGAGGTCGTCCGCCGCGACGGCTGCGACACCGGCGCGCGCCCGGGCCGCCTGGTCCGCGCCGGTCACTAGCGCCGCCGCCGCACGCCAGCGTCCGATGGAACTCATCATCTCCAACCGGAAATGGTCCGGCCCGTCGCTGCGGGGGTGGCTGGTGCTCAAGCGCACCGGCGTGGCCTTCACCGAGCGCAAGGTGGAGATCTCCGCGGTGGAGGGCCGGGTGTTCACCCCGGCGGAGAAGATCGCCTTCAAGGCCCGCCAGGCCGCGGTGTCGCCCACCGCGCTCATGCCGGTGCTGCACGACGGGGACCTACTGCTGTGGGACACGGCGTCGATCGCGGAATATCTGCACGAGCGATACCCCCACGCCCGGCTCTGGCCCGCGGATCCGATCGCCCGGGCCCTGGCCCGCTCGGCCATGGCCGAGATCCACTCAGGCTTCGCCGCCTTCCGCCGCGAATGCCGCACCGACCTGTTCCTGCGCACCAAGATCCAACTGACCGACGCCAGGTCGGGTAACGACATCACCCGCCTGGTGGCGCTGTTCAACGACCTGCGCGGCCGTTTCGGTGATCGCGGACCGTTCCTGGCCGGGCCGTGGTCAATCGCCGACGCCTTCGCCACCCCGGAAGCCGCGCGCCTGCGCAGCTACGGGATCGACATGGCCGACCATGGCGGCGCGGGCATGGCCCAGGCCTACTGCGACGCCCTGCTGCAGACGCCGGACTATCTGGAATGGGAACGGCTGGCCGAGGCCAGAATCTAGGCCTCCGCCGATCACGTCAAATGCGGTCGCAGGGTTCAAAACGTGATTTGACGAGACTGTGCATGGGGTTAAACCGCCAATTTTCGGGATCGGCGTTTTCAAAATCCCGTGGTTGCCGGGTCCCCCGCCCTTGCGCCCAGCAGCACCTGGCGCATGTCGCCCTTGGCGCGGATCGACACCACCAGCAGGTAGGCCAGCGTGAACACGCCGCCCAGGCAGATGGCCAGCAGGCCGCTCAGCAGCCCGAGCACCAGCCCCTTGGTGCGATAGACCATCCAGGCCGCCACCAACAGCAGATGCATGCCGAAATCGCCGTTGAACTGGGCCCGCCAGGGATGGGCGAAGTCACCGAAGTAGAAATCGCCGGCGGCGTCGAAGCCCATCTCCCGAACCGCCGTCACGCTGAGCGCCAGCACGAAGACCCAGCCGGCGATCAGCGCCAGGCGAAATGCGATTGTCCCGATACCCATGGGACGTCCCCTTATCTCGGCATGATCCAGTGAAAAGCGCACAGCTTGTTGCCGTCCGGATCGCGGAAGTAGGCGAAGTAGGCCCCGGCCTCCTCCGGACCCCGATAGCCAGGCGGCCCCTCGTCCGTCCCACCCAGCGCCAGCGCCTTGGCGTAGAAGGCGTCCACGGCGGCGTTGGAGGCCAGCGCGAACCCCGCCATCGTGCCGTTGCCGATGGTGGCGGGCTTCTCGTCGAACGGCATGACCACGGCGAACATCCCGGTGTTGGGATGGCCATAGAAGGCGCCGCCGGCGGGATTGTCGAACGCCTTGTTCCAGCCCAGCGTGCCGAGCAGCGCCCCATAGAAGGCCATCGCCCGATCCAGATTGTTGGACCCTACGGAGGCGTAGAAAGCCATGACGTCGTTCATCTGCGATCTCCTATTGTTCGGTCAGCATCAGGGCGCCCAGGGCGTCCAGCGGCATCGGCGGGCTCCAGACCACTTCCCAGCTGTTGCCCTCGGGATCAGCGAAATAGCCGGTGTAGAGGCCGCCGTCTCGGTCGCGCACGTCGCTGGTCTGCTTGGCGCCGTGGGCCAGGGCGTTCCTGTACATCTTGTCCACGGCGGCATTTGACTCCACGAACACCGCCAGCGAGGTCTTCGACCCCTCGGTCAGCGCCTCGCCCCGCTCCTGGGCCAGGTAGGCGCCGTTGAGGAACACCAGCACCGAATGGCCCACCCGGTACATCACCGAGGCGGCCGACGCCGGCGCCCAGGGCTTCCAGCCCAGGCCGTCCTCATAGAAGGCCCGGAGCTTGGCGATATCCTGCGCTCCGGTCATGATCATGCTGACCCGTTGATCCATGGCGTTGGTCCCTCAAGCATCTAGCGTGACAATGGCACGCGAAGATTGGCCGTGCGGCCCCCGGGGAGTCAATCCGAAACCCGGCTCAGGCCGCGGCCGTGAAGGTGACGCGCTGATTGAGCCGGAAAGCCTGGTAGTCGGCCAGGGCGTAGTGCTGCATCGACAGATTGTCCCAAACCGCGATGTCGTTCTGTTTCCAGTGATGATAGAGGAAAAATTCCGGCATCCGCATCCAGCTGTAAAGAAACTGCAGGATCGCCTGACCTTCGTACTTATGAAGTCCCTTTATGTACCGGGTATAGGTCTCATTGACATATAGGGCCTTGGTCCCGGTGAGCGGGTGGGTGAGCACAACCGGATTTTCCTTGGGCGGATATTTGCGGATCTTGTCGAAATAGGTCTGCTCGTCCCAGGCCTGCAGATAGCTGGAATCGCTGTTGCCGCGACCATCCCAGTAGTGGACCGCCACGAGGTCCTGCACATAGGCCTTCATGCGGTCGGACAGGCAGCTGTAGGCCTTGCGGGTGCAGGCCCAGCCGGTATTGCCGCCAATCTCCGGGCAGGCCTGAATCTGGATCATGGTGCCCATCGACGGCGCCGGCAGGGTGGTGTTGTCGCTGTGCCAGAGGTTGGTCAGCGGCGGGCGGTTTTCGTCGGTGACGAGGTGGTCCACTTGCGGGCCGGCCTTCTCCACCAGATGGCTGCCGAAATCGGGTTCGCCGAAGATGCTGGCCACCTCCAGCTGGCGATCCGGCGTGAGCTGCTGCTGGCCTTCGAAAAAGATCACCCCGAACTTCAGCCAGGCCTGCTTCAGCATCGCCTTGGTCTCGGCGCTCAGATTGGCCGTCAGGTCGATTCCCTCGATCCGCGCGCCGAAGTTCGGCATCAGCGGCGTGACCCTTAACGGGAGGAAGCGCTCCGGCTGAAGCCCGCACTCCGTCGGTTCGATGAAGTTGGTGCTCATGGGATGGCCCCGGCGATGATTGATGTCGCTGGCATTGGGCATGCCAGTGGCATTTGCGTCAAGCGCACCCGTGGCGAGCCGGTGGGCGTCGCCCCGGACGGCCAGCGAAGCGCCTATTGCAGCCCCTCGAGCAGCGCATCGAGGGCGCGCCCCACCTCGTCGCGCGCCTGCGCCGGGGCCTCGGAATGGACGATGACCATCGCCGCTTCGCTGTAACTGGCCCAGATCATGTGGGCCAGCGCGCGCGCCGGCTGCGGCCGGATCAGCCCCGCCTTGATCGAATTCTCCACCGCCTTGAGGATCGCGCCCAGGCCATAGCGGGCCTCAAGCTCGCGCCACCGCTTCCAGCCCAGGACCGCCGGGGCGTCGATCAGCTTGACCTGCTGCACCGCGGGATCCATCGCGGTGTCCAGGGCGATCTGCAGGTCCTGGCGCAGCTGCGTCCAGTGATCCGGCCGGGCCGGGTCCCGATGGCGGCGGGCCGCATCGGCCATCAGGTCGCGCTGAACCGCGTCGAACACCGCCAGGAACAGGGATTCCTTGTCGCCGAAGTGGTGATAGAGCGCGCCGCGGGTCACCCCTGCCGCGGCGGCGAACTCGCGGATGCCGACGTTGTGGTAGCCCTTCTCGCTGAACAGCCGCCGTGCGGCGTCGATCAAGGCCTGCCGGGTCTCGTCGCGGTGTTTAGCCCGCAGGGACTGCTGCTGCATCGCCTCTCTTCTCTAGATGGCGCCCGCTGCCTTGAGCGCCTTGGCGATGGTGGCGCGGATCGACGCTCCCGACACATATCCGAGATAGGTCGCCGACTGATAGACGAACTCCTCCAGGTGCGGCACGGTCAGGCCATTGCGCAACGCCACCGGCACATGGGCGGCCAGGGCCTCATGGTTCCCGAGCCCCATCAGCAGGCCGAGGGTGACAATGCTGCGGCTGCTGCGGTCGAGCACTTCGGTGCGCGCCCAGAGGTCGAAGTACATGTTCTCCAGGATCATGTAGTCCAGCTCCGGCGCGAACACGTCCGTCGCCATCTCGGTGTCGCTGAGATTGAGCAGCGGCGAGTCCGGCTCCATCTCGCGCAGCACCGCGCGCCCGATCGCCCGCTTCTCGCGGCCGGTCTTCTCCTTGCGCGCCACATCGGTGGGCGGCAGCGGCTGCTTGTTGAGTTCATGCTTGGTCAGCGCGGCCACCACCGACTGCATCGCCCAGGCGGCGCAGGGCGAGCCCACATAGGCCCTGGCGTGGACCAGGATCGCCTCGAGATCGGCCACCGAGCCGCCGTTATAGATCAGCCCCGGCGCGTGATACTGCAGCTCGAACTGGTTGCCGACGTTGCCGACCCCGATCATCAGGCTGACGTTCAGCAGGCTGCGCATGCGCAGGTCGATGACCTCGGTGCGATCCCACATGTCGCAGTAGGAATCCTCCATCGCCATTAGCGAGGTGTCCCCCGAGAACGTGCCCGGCGGGATATTGCCCCCATGCATGCCGTTGGCCGTGCCCGGCAGCAGCCGCTGAATGTTCTTGACGCCGATCTGCCGCTTTTCACTGCCCTTGCGTTCGCGCCGGGCCAGGCCGGTGAGTTTGGACGCCGAGGTCATGATGGCTCTCTCTTTCATCCAAGGTGCGCGGCCGAGCCCCCACCATTCACTTGTCATCGTTCCTGACAGTGGCATGTTGGTCAAGCTGCGGCGGCCAACAGGAGCGGCCCATGATCGTCAAGGTTGATCGCGCCCGTTGCCAGGGACATGGGCGCTGCGCCGTCGAGGCGCCGGGGGTCTACGTCGTGGATGCGGAGGGATACTGCGCCTCCGACGGCCTGCTCGTGCCTGCGAGCCGCGAGGACGAGGCGCGCATCGGCGTCGAGGTCTGCCCGGAACGGGCCATCCGGCTGGAGGCTTGAGGCCCATGCCCATCCCCACCGGCGTTCGCGCGGCGCCGGATCATGTTCCGCCCGAGCTGGTGCGCAGTTTCAGCTTCTATGACGACCCGGCCATCCTGGCCGATCCCATGCGGGCGTTGAGCGGCCTGCATGACGGCCCCCGCATCTTCTGGAACACCATCAACCCGCGCCATGGCGGCAGCTGGGTGCTGACCCGGGCCGCGGATATCCGCCATGTGACCGCCCGCCCGGAACTGTTCTCCAACAAGGGCCAGTTCAACATGGCGGGATTCATCGGCGAATCCTGGGACATGATCCCCGGCGAACTCGATCCCCCCGACCTGCAGAAGTTTCGCAAGCTGGTGGGCGCCTGGCTGGGCCCGCCGACGGTGGCGGCGATGGCCGACCAGATCCGCGCCCGCGCCGCGGACCTGATCGACGAGGTGGCGGGCCTGGGCGGTTGCGAGTTCATGAGCGCCTTCGCCCTGCGGTTTCCGGTCAGCATCTTCGTCGATCTGATGGGCCTGCCCCAGGACCATGCGCCGATGTTCCTGCAATGGGAGCACGACATCATTCACGCCCCGAACATGGCGGTGCGCGCAGCCGCGATCTCCGCGGTGGCCGACTATCTGCGCCGCTGCCTGGCTGAGCGACGGCGCAAACCCTCCGGCGACCTGTTCAGCCGCGCCATACTTTCCGAGGTCGATGGCGTCCGCCTGAGCGACGATCAGATTCTCGGCATCTGCTTCATGCTGTTCACCGGCGGCCTGGACACGGTGGCCTCCTCCATGGGCTTCCAGTTCCACTTTCTCGCCGAACATCCCGAGGTTCAGGCGCGGCTGAAGACCGAACCGGCGCTGGCGTCGCGGTTCGTGGAGGAACTGCTGCGGGCCAATTCTGTCGTCGTCGTTCACCGGGTCGCCACCGCCGACTCCGAGGTGGGCGGCGTGCTGATCCGCGCCGGCGACTGGATCGCAATCCCCACTGCGCTGGGCAGCCTTGATCCCGAGGACGCGCAAGGCTCCGCGACGGTGGACATGGACCGGCGGGCCGTCCGTCACATGGCCTTTGGCGTCGGACCCCACTTCTGCCTTGGCATGCACCTGGCGCGGCGGGAGCTGGTCATTGCGGTGGAGGAATGGAGCCGCCGAATGCCGGGGTTCCGCACCTCGGAGGATGGCGAGGTGACGTTCAAGGGCGGCGGCGTCTTCGTGGTGGACACCCTGCCGCTGACATGGTCCTGACGGGCGGCGGCACGGAACAGCCGCCCTCGACTAGAACCCCGGCGGCCGCTCGTCGCGCGGGAAGGCCTTCTGGAAGGCGCGGGCGATCTTGAACATCTTGACCTCGGACCCGCGCTTGCCAACGATCTGCAGACCCACCGGCAGGCCATCGACGAAACCGGCCGGTACGGAAAACGCCGGCATGGCCAGCCAGTTGAACAGCATCACATGGCTCGTATAGACCCCGGCGAAGGAACCGTGCGGATAGCGTGAGCCGTTTAGCGTCCAGCAGGCGTTCCAGTCCTCGACCTTGCGGGCCAGCAACTGGGTGGTCGGCGTGAGCAGGACGTCATAGTCCTTGAACAGGCGGTTGAACCGGTCGACGTTCGCGCCCCGCGACTGCAGGGAAGCCCAGACATCCTCGGCCGGCGGCGGCGTCCCCAACCCGCGCCCACCGGACCCGAACACCCGGTTGATCATCTGGAAACCGTCCCAGAAATCGTCCCATTTCTCGTCGGTGGGTTCGACCGTTGCGCCGAGCTGGGTGAAGCCCCGCGCCGCGGCCCGGATCGCCGCGATCACCCGCGGGCTTTCTTCCTGGGCGTACATCGAGGCGAAGCCCAGGTCGTCGCTCCAGGCAAACCGCATGCCTTCGACGCCGTCGTCGATGTGGGCGCTGTAGTCCTCGGGCTCACTGTGCAGACTGAAAAAGTCACGGCCGTCTGGGCCGGCCATGGCCTGGGTGGCGATCGCCCCGTCGCGCACGTCGCGGCACATGGGCCCGGTGCTGGCGGTCAGCGCCAGGGTCGGGGCGGTGGGGTTGATCCAGGGAATCCGCCCCGGCGTGGCCACGATTCCGAACACCCCCGAATAGGCCGAAGGCAGGCGGGTCGAGCCGCCGCCGTCTGAGCCGAGACCAATCGGCACCAGCCGCGCGCTGACCGCGGCGGCGGTTCCCGAGCTCGACCACCCGGGGACCCGCGACAGGTCCCAGGGATTTCGCGCCTCCACGTCCCAATTGTACATCCGCTCCGGATTGCCGGCCGCCTTCGATGTGTCCGCGCCGGACCCCATCAGGGTGTTGGTGCCCATCAGGATCGCGCCGGCTGCTCGCAGCCGCTCCACCTGCACGTCGTCGCGGGGTGCGGCGGCGATATTGGTCAGCGTGCCCATGTCGAAGGACGGCAGTCCGCCGATGAAGATGTGGCCCTTCACCGACACCGGCACCCCATGCAGCGGCCCCAGCGACTCGCCCGAGGCCACGGCCTGTTCGGCCCGCCGGGCCTGGGCGCGGGCGCCGGCGTGGTCCACATGGGCGAAGGACTTGAGCTTGCCGTCGTGCTCTTCGATCCGATTGAGAAAGTGCTCCGTCACCGCCACCGGCGAGATTTCCCGCTTGGCGATCAGGTCGCGGATACGCCAGGCCGGCGACCAGGTGATTTCCTCGGACATTCTGCGGACCTCTGTCGGGAGCGGCCTCGAGCGGCCGCGATCATCAGCCGCTGACGTTAACGGCGGACGCTTCGAACACAAGATGTGGGGATGGGCGTCCGCCTAGGACGCCGCTGGCCGTTGCGTCTGGGGGAACGCCCTCAGGAAAGCGCGGGCGACGCGCAGGACCTTGGCGTCGGCGTCAGGCGGACCAACGATCTGAAGCGACACCGGCATGCCGTCCACGAAACCGCAGGGCACGGCGATGGCCGGAAAGCCGAGGGTGTTGAACTGGCCGGTGAGGCAGGTGTAGCTCGCTGCGAAGCCGGGGCTCTTCAGCCAGGCGTCCCATTCGGCGCGGGTGGGTGCGATGATCGGCGTGGTGGTGCTAAGCAGCACGTCGTAGCGCTCGAACAGCCGCAAATACTGTTGGGCC
>CAXNKO010000022.1:0-10906 GCA_964202685.1 Caulobacterales bacterium | reverse complement strand
AGCGGCCGTTGAGCTGCGCCCACTTGCCGCCCTGGATCTGGGCCAGCGGGCCGACGATCTCCCTGGCCACCTGGCCGAAGTGGGGCCAGAACTCCTTGTAGAAGGCCGCGTTCAGGTTTGCCTCCGCCGCGCCGCGTCCGCGCATGCCGCCGTTTGCGACCCGGGAATAGGACTCAAAGTTCGCCAGGCGAAGGGTCTCGACGCCGAGCATCAGCTCGCCGAGCTGGCCCTGGATCACCGGATCCTCCGACAGCGGAACGCCGCCGCGCTTGGTCTGCCTGCAGTAGGTGATGGTGTCCTCGAGCATGCGGATGATCCGCATCTGGTGGGGGTCCATGGCGGCGAAGGCGTTGTCGAGCCGGTCGCCGCCGATGCTGAACCACACCTGGTTCCAGGCCTGGCCCTCATCGCCCACTAGGCAGTCGGCCGGAATGCGGACGTTCTCGAAGAAGGTCTGGTTCTGCTGGCCGTCGCCCATGTTCTGCAGCGGCAGCATCTGGATGCCGGGGGTGTCGAGGGGCACCAGGAAGGCGCTGATGCCGTTGTGCTTGACCGAGTCCGGATCGCTGCGGGCCAACACGAACATCCAGTCGCACTGGTGCGCCGCGGTGCCCAGGGTCTTCTGGCCGTTCAGCACCCAGTGGTCGCCGTCGCGATGGGCCCGGGTGGTCATTGACGCCAGGTCCGAGCCCGCCGACGGCTCGGTGTAGCCCTCGCCCCACAGGGTGGTGACCTCGGCGATGCCCTTCAGGTGGCGCCGGCGCTGCTCGTGGGTCCCCAGGCGGAGCACGGCGTTGGCGACCGTCAGTCCGATGGCCGGATAGGTCGGCGCCCCATAGGCGATGAACTCCTCGTCGAGGATCCACTTCTCGACCGTCGAACGGTCCTGGCCATAGTAGTCCTTCGACCAGGTCAGCGCGACCCAGCCCTTCTGGCCGACCTTTTTCCAGAACTCGCGGTATGCCGTCCAGCCGGCGGGATCTTCGTCATAGTCGTAGTCGAAGATACTGCGGCTCGGCCACGCCTGGTGGAGGAACTCGCGAACTTCCTGGCGCCACGCCTTCAGTTCCGGTTTGTCGTCGGGGCAAAAATCAACCATCGCGTCCTAGCCTCTGATCATCCATCGGTCGCCGGATCACATATCTGACCCGGCAGCCTGTTCGTCAAAAAAGTTCGCCGTCCTGCGCCGGCGGCTGTCAATCGATCGTAACCACGACCTTGCCAACCGCCTCACGATTCTTCAGCCGCGCGATCGCCTCGCCGCCCCGCGCCAGCGGGAAGGTCTCCGAGACGATCGGCCGGATTTTCCCCTGGGCGCAGAGGTCCAGCAGCTCGGCGATGTTGCGCATATGCGCCTGCGGATTGCGCGTCACCCAGGCGCCCCAGAACACCCCGACGATCTCGCAGCCCTTCAGCAGCGCCAGATTGATCGGGATGCGCGGAATGTCGCCGGCCGCGAAACCGATCACCAGATAGCGGCCTTCCCATGCGATGGCCCGCAGCGCCGGCTCGGCGTAGTCGCCGCCCACCGCGTCATAGATAACGTCGGCGCCGTCCGGGCCGACGGCGTCCTTGAACAGTTCCGCCAGCTTCTTCTGGCCGTCGCGGTCGAAGGGGCCGCGACCATAGACCACGCCGGCGTCGGCGCCGTGGCCCAGGCAGATGTCCAGCTTCGCCTGGGTGGAGCAGGCTGCGATCACCCGCGCCCCCATCGCCTTGCCCAGGGCCACCGCCGACAGGCCCACGCCCCCCGAGGCGCCCAGCACCAGCAGCGTCTGGCCGGGCTTCAGCGACGAGCGCTCCCTGAAGGCATGGTAGGTGGTGCCGAAGGTGGTGATCAGCGCCGCGGCCTCCTCGAACGGCATGGCCGGCGGTATCTTGAACAGCCGCCAGGCTTCCACGGCGACCATCTGCGCCAACCCGCCATGGCCCGAGTTGCCCAGCACCCGGTCGCCCACCTTCACATTGGTGACGCCTTCGCCGACCGCGGCCACCTCGCCGGCGACTTCGCCGCCCGGGGCATAGGGCCGGTCGGGCTTGAACTGGTAGCGGTCCTCGATCATCAGCACGTCGGGGAAGTTGACCCCGCAGGCCCGGACCCGCACCACCGCCTCGCCGGGGCCCGGCGTGGGATCGAGGGTCTCGCTCAGCACCAGGGTCTCGGGCCCGCCGGCGGCGATGCTCATCAGCGCCTTCATGCGCGGGCCTTCGCCGCATGCAGGCGATCCACATAGGCGTGGGCCTGATCGTCGCTCAGATTGTCCAGGCTGACGCTGGTGCGGTCCACCATGCCGCCGAAGCGCTTGAGGATGGTGTCGCCGACGCTGGCGGCGTCGCCCACCACCGCGAAGGCGTCGAAGATCTCGTCGGTGATCAACTCGCCCATCTCCACCCATTGGCCGGCCTTGGACATGGGATGCAGGGCTTCCTGCAATCCGCCCCAGCCATGCAGGTCGAGCACCACCTTATAGGCCGGCGTCGAGGCGTAGAAGGCGATCTGCTGACGCAGGGCCTGCTTGCCCTTGGCGACCTGCTCCTCGGTGGCGCCGATATATTGGAACGGAGAATAGACCACCTCGAATTCCGATCGCGGCTTGCCCCGCGCGGCCAAGGTCTTCTCGATGGTCGGAAGGGTGACTTCGCGGAAATAGCGCTCGGTGGTGAAGGCGTGGCACAGCATGCCATCGGCCACCTCGGCGGCGGTGCGGGTCATCAACGGGCCCACCGCGGCGATGGCCACCTTCGGCCGCCCATACCGGGTGTCGGTGGGGGTGAACCGGTGCGTCATCAGGGTGTGGGAATAGAAGTCGCCGCGGAATTCCAGCGGCTTGCCCTCCAGCCAGGCGTCCCAGATGGCGTGCAGGGCCAGCACCATCTCCTTCATCCGCGCCGCCGGCGAGCTCCAGGGCATGGAGTAGCGCCAGTTGATGTGCGGGCGGATCTGCGAGCCCAGCCCGAGCACGAAGCGGCCCTTGGAATAGGAATTGAGGTCATGGCCCAGGTTGGCCAGGTTCATCGGGTTGCGGGCGAAGGCCACGGCGATGCCGGTGGTCAGCTCCACCCGGCGGGTGTGCTCGGCGGCCAGCATCAGCGGCAGGAACGGGTCGTGCCCCAGTTCGGCGGTGGAGATCACGTTGTGGCCCAGGCGTTCGGCCCGGGTCGCGTTAGCGATGATCCCGTCGAATTCCTCGCCGATATTCGCGCCTACCTTCATGTCCACGCTCCGCGGATAATGTTCGCATGTCCCTATGGGCGCTGGACGCGAACCGCAAGTCCGGCCGGGCCGCCGCTTCGGGGCGATGCGCCCCCGGCCCAAACGGAATTCGCATTGGCGGGGGCCGAGGAACTAGGTCCTCCGCGGACGCAGCCGCGGTAGCGCCGCCGTGATGATCGCTCCGGCCAGGCCCCGCAGCCGCGCGCCCAGATCAGCGGAGGCGGCATAGGCCGCCGGCACGACAACCAGGGTGAGAAGCGTCGACGTGGTGAGGCCGCCGATGATGATGAAACCCATCGCATTGCGCCACTCGGCTCCGTCGGACTGCGAGAAGGCCACCGGGATCATGCCGAAGACCGCAGCAAGAGCGGTCATGAGCACCGGACGCAACCGCTCCGGCGCCGCCTGTTGCATGGCCGCTCGGGCGTCAAGGCCGCCTTCGCGAAGCTGGTTGGCGCGATCGACAAGCAGAATGCCATTTTTCATGACGATGCCCATCAGCGCCAGCAACCCAATCTGACCGAACAGGCTCATTTCCTGGCCACCAAACCACATGGCCGCAAAGGCGCCAGAGAACGACAACGGCGCTGTCAACATGATCAGCGTTGGTTGGGTAAAGCTGTTGAATTGACTTGCCAAAACTATGTATAGGGAGATGAAGGCGAGTATAAATGCGAACATTATCGCCGTCGCCGTGTCGGCGAGACGGCGCGCCATGCCCTCCGTCTGTGTGGAAACCCCGGGTGGGGGCGGTGACTCCGCGAGAATCTGATCCGTGCGCGCGACCGCATCGCCGAGCGCAACTCCGGCCGGGGTGTTCAGGATGATCGAAATCTGCCGCGCTCGGTTGAGTCGGTCGATTTGCGCCGGGCCAAGCCCCACGCCCACTCCAGCGACGGCGGCGATGTCCACCAACTGTCCATTGCCCGCGCGCACCGGCAGTTGGGCGATCTCATCGAGGGACTGGCGGGCGTCTTCCTCCAGCCGGACACGAACATCGTAGCGTCTGCCCCGATCCTCGAACGTTCCAGCCTCAACCCCGCCAAGCATGATCTGGGTCGCGGCGGCGACATCGCGCGCGGCGACCCCCAGGTCGGTGGCGCGGTCGCGGTCGAGGCGAATCTGAACCTCCGGCCGCCCGCTCTCGAACGTCGAGCGGACATCGATGAAGGTTGGGTCGGCCTTGAAGCGGGCCTCCAGTTCGCTGGCATGCCGCGCGATGGCCTCGATGTTGGCCCCTTTGACGACAAGTTCGATGGGACTCATGGTGATCCCGCCGCCCGAAACCCAGGGCACTTCGGTCACCGCGATCTCGGTGGCTTCGGGTATCGCGCTGGTGAGCAGCCTACGTGCGTTGTCGATGACAGTCGCCTGACCTACCCGCCGGCCCTGTTTGGGGCTGATCTGAACGTAGAACTCTAAGACGTTGGTGCGTCCGCGCACGCCGGCCCCGGCGGTGGCGAACACCAGGCGCACCTCGCTGTCGCCATGCAATGCGGCGTCGGCCCGTTGCGCGGCGTCGCGGGCCGCGGCGACGCCTGAACCCAGAGGCAGTTTCACGCTGGCCCGGAATTCACTGCGGTCCGCTTGGCCAATGAAAGTCGATGGTACGCGCGAGGCGAAGAAGCCGCCAACCACCACGCTGGCGACCGCGCCGAGCAGCACCAACCCACGATGCGAGATCGCCCAACCGACGAGGTGGGCGTACTGGCGCGTTGAGGCTTGGTGAACCGCCTCGATGCGGCCGAGCACGCCGTCGCCGCGATGCTCAAGGCGCATGAATCGCGACGCGAGCATCGGCGTGAGCGTCAGCGCAACCAGCAGGGACACGCTCACAGAAAAGACGATCGTCAGGCCGTATTGCAGCAGAAACTGACCCACCACGCCTTCCATGATCGCAATCGGCACGAAGACGGCGAGCGTCGCGAAGGTTCCCGACAGCACGGCCAGCGCGACACGCCGGGTCGCCACACTGGCCGCCTCCCGCACCGGAAGGCCCGACTCGATGTCGCGTTCGACGGCCTCGACGACCACGATCGCATCATCGACGAGAAGCCCGACGGCCACCGTCAGCGCCAGCAGCGTCATGATGTTGATGGTGAAGCCCGCAACGCCGAATATCAGGAAGGTCGAGACGACCGAAGTCGGGATGGCGAGCGCGACGATCAGCGTGGCGCGCCACGACAACAGGAACAGGAAGGTGATCGCAATCACCAGCCCGATCGCCAGCGCCATGTCGGTCAGTACGTCCCGCACCGAGGACTCGATGAAGCGTGAGGTGTCCCGAGCGACGACGATGGTCATGCCCCGCGGCGCCTCCGCCTTCAGCGCCTCAACCTCGGCGCGCACGGCGCGGGACACCTCGACGATGTTCTTCCCCGATTGACGGCGAATTTCCAGGGCGACCCCGGACTGGCCGTTGAGCTGGGCGTAGCTGCGTTCGTCCGCGACCGAGTCCTCGATGCGGGCGATGTCGCCGAGCCGCGCGCCCTGACCATTGGCGCGGTAGGTCACCATCAGCTGACGAAAGCCCTCCGCGTCGTGAACCTGCGCCAGGGTGCGCGCGCCCAGCTCGCGCTCACGGCCCTCGATTTCGATTCGGCCGCCCGGCAGTTCGGCATTTTCGCCGCTCGCCGCGCGGACGACGTCGCTGGCGCTCACGCCGACCGCCTTCAGCTTGCCGGGGTCGAGCCAGATGCGCATTTCCCGCTTGCGCCCGCCGACCAGCGCCACGGACCCGACGCCGGGCACCCGTTGCAACCGTTCCTTGATGATCTCGTCGCCGAAACGGGTGAGTTCGGCCACAGGCATCGGGCCGGCGACCATGACGGACAGGATGGGCGCGGAATCCGGATCGACCCGCTCGACCGTCGGCGCGTCGGCGTCGTCAGGCAGGTCGGCCACCAGCGCCGCCACCTTGTCGCGGACTTCCTGGGCCTTGACGTCAGGGTTTTCCGACAGCTCGAACTCGATGCTGACTTGGGAAAGGCCGTCCGAACTGATCGAGCGGAGCTGCCGAATCCCGGAGATCGAATTGACCGCTTCCTCGATCTTGTCGGTGACTTCGGTTTCGATGCTCTCCGGGGCTGCGCCGGCCTGCCTGGTGAGCACCGTGACATTGGGAAACTCGACCTTTGGAAACAGGTCGACTCCCAACCTCTGGAACGACACGACGCCTAGCACGCCCAGCGCCCCGATCATCATCGTGGCGAAGACCGGTCGGCGTATGGATACGTCAGCGAGCCACATGGGTGGCGTCCTGGCGCGCGGGGGCGTCCGGCTTGGCGTTCACGCGCGCGCCATCGAGGAGATTGGCCGCCGGGCTGTAGACGATGCGTTCGCCGCGCGTGAGGCCGGACAGCACCTCCATCCGGTCGAAATCCACCTCGCGCAACTTGACCCGGCGCATCCTGGCGATCCCGCCATCCACCACGAAGACGTAGGCCGCCGCGCTGTCGCCCGCGACCGCTCGGCGCGGAATGACCAGCGCTGGACTGGGCTGGGTGGCGAATTCTGCGCGAACGGACAGGCCGGGCTTCACGGCGTAGCCCGGATTGCGAATGGGAAGGCGCAGCTCGGCCGTGCGCGCCTGGGGGTCGACCCGGTCGTTGAGGACCGCGACGATGCTGTCGAACGGCTCCGAAAACCCCTCGATAAACAGCTTCGCGGGCTGGTTTCGCCGCAGCAGTCCGATGCGGTCCTGGGGCAGGTTCACGATCGCCGCCACGACGCCAACCTGCTGCACCTCGACCACGGGCGGCGCGCCGCCTGCGCCGAATGTGCTGAGAAAGACCCCTTCATCCACCATGCGGCCGGTGATCACCCCATCGTAGGGGGCGCGGACGACCGTATCGCGCAGAGCCTGGCCCGCCGTCTCGGCGGCGGCCTCGGCCTGCCGCACCCGCGCCCTCGCCACGGCGAGAGCGGCATCGGAGTCATCGACGCGGGCCGGGGAGACGTAGCCTCCGGACTTCAAGGCCTGTACGCGTTGGTGGGTCTTTTCGGTCTGAAGGGCCTGGGCGCGCGCCAGGTCCAACGCCGCCTGCGCCTCGGCTTGCCGCCGGCGATAGTCATCGCCGCGGATGCGAAACAACGGCTGTCCGCGCGCCACCCTGTCGCCCACGCGCACGAACACCCGATCCACCGGTCCTTGCACCAGCGTTCCGATCGCGCTGCGCTGGAGCGCGGCGATGGTGCCTTGCGCCGTGATTGGTCTGGACAGCTGCACAGCTTCCGGCGCGACCGTCTCGACTGCCGCAATTGCGGTCTTCGCCCCTGCCGTGGGCTTGACCTCAGCCTCGGGCGAGCCGCAGCCGGCGGCCAGGACGCCGGCGACGCTCAGGACCAGCCAGCCCTGCGTCAGGCGCCGCCCATGCCGCCTTTGCAAAAGACGGCCCTGCGTCGATTGTATGCCAGCCGGATGACTCCGCATCTCAGCCAACTACATTATAATTCACCTAATAGTAAAGTGCCTTACAAAGCCGCAGCCTGGCTCACCAGAGCCGCCGAGAACCACGAGCCGATGACCGCGAACAGTTCATTTCCCACGGAGCTGGACGAGCTAGCCTTCCTGCTCGAGGAGGTTCCGCGCGCGTTGTTGCGGCGGTTCGAAGCGCGAACCCAGGCGATTGGACTGAGCCGCACCCAATGGCGGCTGCTCGCCTATCTCCTGCGCGAAGAGGGAATAACCCAAACCGAGCTCGCCCGGCGCCTCGACCTTGAACGCGTTACGATCGGCCTCACCCTCGACAAGATGGAGGCGAAAGGCTTGGTCGAACGGCGGCGCTCACCTGGTGATCGGCGCAGTTGGCGGGTCCACGCCAAACCGGAGGCTCGCAAGCTCCTGCCTCAATTGCGCAAGGAGGCGGACGCCGCCTACGCTGAAATGCTGGCAGGCATTGCTGCGGAGGACCTCGCGGCCTTTCGGAGCATCCTCGAAGCCATGGCCGCGAACCTGCGCAAATAGAGACCCGGATAATAGCCTGACGGCGGCCTGGCCTGAGCTGCATCAGTGCGCCCGAGATCGACATTGGACGCCCGTGACGCGATGATGCCCCTGGCCGGCGGACGATAGGAGCGGAGCCATATGTCGCAGCGCCAGATGAAGCTCGGGTTCCTCACCCACGGCGCGGGCATGACCAAATGGATGTGGCGCCAACCGGAGCTGCCCTCCGACGCCTCCATCAGCTTCGACTTCTACCGTGACCTGGTGAAGCTGGCCGAGAAGGCCAAGTTCGACTTCTTCTTCTGCACCGACAGCCCCTACGCCGACGCCAACAGCGCGCCGCACAACATGTGCAAGCTGGAGCCGATGACCCTGTTGGGGGCGCTGGCCGCGATCACCTCTGACATCGGCCTGGTGGCCACCGCCTCCACCTCCTACATGGACCCCTTCAACCTGGCCCGGCAGATGGCCGGGCTGGACATGATCTCGGGCGGCCGGGCGGGCTGGAACGTGGTGACCACGGCGGTCGCCGGCGCCGCGTTCAACCACGGGCTGGATGAGAGCTGGTCCCACGCCGAGCGCTATCGCCGGGCCACCGAGTTCATCCAGGTGGTGCGCGGCCTGTGGGACAGCTGGGAGGACGACGCCTTCATCTACGACAAGCGGGCCAACCGCTTCGCCGACGTCGCCAAGCTGCACGCCCTCAACCACGCGGGGGAATATCTCAAGGTGCGCGGGCCGCTGGACATCCGCCGCTCGCCGCAGGGCCAGCCGGTGTGTTTCCAGGCCGGGGCCTCGGGGGATGGCCAGGCCTTCGCCTCGCGTTTCGCCGACGCCATCTTCTCCGGCACCCGCTCCTACGACGACGCGGTGAAATACTACGCCGGGGTCAAGGCCCAGGCCATCGCCCACGGGCGCACCGAGGACATCGTGGTGATGTGCGCCATCGGCCCGGTGGTGGGCTCCACCGACGAGGAGGCCGAGCGCATGTACCGGGAGCTGGCCGAACTGGTGACCCTGGAGGACGCCATCCACTACATGGGCGTCACCTTCGGCGGCCACGACTTCAGCCAGTACGATCCGGACGCGCCGTTCCCCGACCTGGCCGACCATGTGGGCCTGGAGGCCTATCAGTCCACGGCGCTCAGGTTCCGCGCCTTCGCCCAGGCCAAGGGGCTGACGCTGCGCCAGACCGCCATGCGCATCGCCCAGCCCCGGCCGCAGTTCGCCGGCAATCCGGAGACGATCGCCGACATCGTCCAGCACTGGTTCGAGACCCGCGCCTGCGACGGCTTCATCCTCGGCCTCGGCACCCCGGTGAAGGGCATCCCCAACTTCTGCGAGATGGTGGTGCCGATTCTGCGCAAGCGCGGCCTGTTCCGCAGCGAGTACGAGGCCTCGACGCTGCGCGGCCACCTGGGCATCCCGATCCCGGAGAACCGCTACGCCCGCGAACGCGAGGCGGCCCGGTGACCCGGATCGCGGTGATCTATTACTCCTCCACCGGGCGCAACCATGCGGTGGCCCAGGCGGTGGAGGCCGGCGCCCGGGCCGCCGGGGCCGAGACCCGCCTGCGCCGGGTGGCCGAGCTGGCCCCCAACGCCGCCATCGACGCCAACCCCGCCTGGCGCGCCCACCACGACGCGGTGAAGGCCGCGCCAGAAGCCGCGAGGGAGGATCTGGACTGGGCCGACGGTTTCGTGTTCGGCACGCCGACCCGGTTCGGCGGCCCGGCGGCGCAGCTCAAGCAGTTCCTCGACCAGTCGGGGGCGCTTTGGTTTCAGGGCAAGCTGGCGGGCAAGGCCGCCGCCGGCTTCACCTCGGCCAGCAACGACCATGGCGGCCAGGAGTCCACCCTGCTGGCGCTCTACAACATCTTCTACCACTGGGGGGCGGTGATCGTGCCGCCGGGCTACACCGACGCATCCGTCTATGGCGCCGGCGGCAATCCCTATGGGGTCAGCTTCACCGACCCGCGCAAACAACCCCACGCCGAGGCGACCCTGGCGGCGGCCCGCTATCTGGGCGGGCGGGTGGCGCGCTATGCGCGGGTGCTCTCCGAAAACAAGGCCCTGCTGGCCGGCGAATGACTGATTTGAAAAGGCGAAACCCATGAGCGCGGATCTGCTGGGCCTGACCGACAAGAAGGTGCTGATCATTGGCGGCGGCCAGGGGCTGGGGGAGGCCAGCGCGGTGTTCATGGCCCGCGCCGGCGCCGACATCGCCCTGGTGGACCTCAATCCCGAGGCCGCCGAGCGGGTCGCCGGCCGGGTGCGCGAGCAGGGCCGCAAGGCGATCACCATTACCGCCGACGCCCTCGACACCGACCAGGTGGCCAGGGTGATCGCCGAGACCGAGGCGGGTCTCGGCGGCCTCGACGTGCTGGTGACCATCGTCGGCGGCTCGCAGCTCAAAGGGGTGCTGGAGATGAGCCTGGAGGAGTGGGACGCCGACCAGAACCGCAACTTCCGCTACTTCTTCGCCTACGCCCAGGCCGCCGGCCGCTCCATGGTGCGGCGTGACGTCAAGGGCTGCATCGTCGCCATCGCCACCGGCGGCGCCCTGCGCTCGATGCCGTTCCGCTCCGGCTACGGCGCGGCCAAGGCCGGCCTCGTCCACCTGGTGAAGTCCATGGCCGTGGAACTCGGCGACTACGGCATCCGGGTCAACGCCGTGGCCCCCGGGGCGACCTTTACGCCCAATTCCGTCGGCTACATGGACACCCCGGCCTGGCAGGCCGAGATCGC
>CAXNKO010000021.1:0-11083 GCA_964202685.1 Caulobacterales bacterium | reverse complement strand
GACGGGGTTGCGGTGACCGCCGACGACTTCGTGTTCTCTCTGCGGCGCATTCTCGCGCCGGAAACGGCGTCCGAGTACGCCTCGCTGCTGTATCTGATCGAAAACGCCCAGTCGGTGAATGAGGGCAAGGCCGCCAAGGCGGCCCTGGGCGTACGCGCGGTGTCGCCCCGGACGCTGGAGATCAGGCTCACCCATCCGGCTGCCTATTTGCCGGAGCTGGCCAAGCACCACACCATGTATCCCGTGCCGATGCACAAGGTTGAGGCGCTCGGCGACGCCTGGAGCCAGCCGCGCAACCATGTGGGCAATGGTCCCTACCGCATCGTCGCCTGGCGGCTGGGCGACCATGTCAAGGCGGTGAAGAATCCGCGCTTCTATGCGGCGGACACGGTGTGCATCGACGAGGTCTACTACTATCCGACCACGGACTCGAGCAGCGCCGAGCGGCGGGTGATACGCGGCGAGCTGGACCTCAATGCCGACATCCAGTCGAACCGCATTGGCTTCCTGCGCCAGAAGACCCCGGAACTGGTGCGCACCCACACCTATCTGGGCCTTGCCTATTTGGCGTTCAACACCAACGTCGCGGCGTTCAAGGACCCGCGGGTGCGCACGGCGCTGTCCATGGCCATCGACCGCGAGTTCATCACCGCCAAGCTGCTGCGGGGCGGCCAGGCTCCGGCCTACACCTTCGTGCCGCCTGGGGTGGCCAATTACCGCACGGCGACAGCTCCGGTCTGGGCAAGCTGGCCGCTGGCGCGCCGCCAGGCGGCGGCCCGGGTGCTGCTGGCCCGGGCGGGCTATGGCCCGGACAATCCCCTGCGCACGGAGATCAAGCACCGCAATGGGCCCGATCCGATGCTGTTCATGCCGGCGATCCAGGCCGACTGGAAGGCCATCGGCGTGCATGTGGATCTGGTTCAGAACGAAACCCAGATCGCCTACGCCTCCTACCGCAACCGGGATTTCGAGGTGGCCGACGCCGGCTGGGTCGCGGACTTCAACGACGCCATGAGCTTTCTGTATCTGCAGCAGTCAACCACCGGGCCCCAGAACTACGGCGACTACCGCAGCCCGGTGTTTGACGCCCTGTTGGCTCAAGCCGACAATGAGCCCGACGCCGCCAGCCGGTCGGAACTGCTCGCCCAGGCGGAGGCGGTGATGCTGCGGGACGCCACGGTCGCGCCGATCTACTTCCTGGTGAACAAAAACCTCGTCAGCCCCCATGTGACCGGCTGGGTGGATAATATCATCGACCACCACCGCACGCGGTATCTGTGCGTCACAGCCGCGAAACCGGCCCCCTGAGTCCGCGCTCACCCGCATGGCGGGGGCTTTACATCGTACAAATTCGATTGCGCCCAACCTGTGACTGAAATGCGACAGGCTGAGGCCAGCGGTTGGGCCGGGGCGATCCGTCGTTGACCCGGCTGCCGTAACGAACGTAACCAAGGCGTAACCGGGCATACGCGCCGCGGGATTCTGAACTCAAAGAAGGCCGGTCGGCATCCCGTGCGAAGCCGCAAGCGCCTGGAGGATTGAACCTCGAAAACCAGCACCATCCGAGGGCGCCTGCTGGCCTCCTCGATGTTCGGCGCCGCCGCCATCGCCGCCATGGCCGCCACCCCCGCCCTGGCTCAGGGCGAAGCCGAGGTCGAGGAGATCGTCGTCACCGGCTCGCGCATCCCGCAGCCGAACCTGGTCAGCGTCAGCCCCATCCAGGTGGTGGGCAGCCAGGAAGTCACCCTCGGCGGCCGCCCGGTGGTGATCGACATCCTCAACCAGCTGCCACAGATTTCGCAGAACTCCTCGTCGAACGGGGGTAGCTACTCCTCGACCTCCAACCCGCTGAAGGGTCCGGGCGGCATCGCCACCGTCGACCTGCGCGGCCTGGGTCCGCAACGCACCCTGGTGCTGGTCAACGGCCGCCGTATCGGGATCGGCGACCCCAACACCGGTAACTCCAACCCGGCCCCGGACATCAACCAGATTCCGTCGCAACTTGTCGACCGCGTCGAGGTCCTGACCGGCGGCGCGTCGGCGGCCTATGGCTCGGACGCCATCGCCGGGGTGGTGAACTTCATCCTCAGACGCATCGAGGGCGTGGAGATCGACGCCCAGGTCGGAACCTATCAGCACAGTCAGGGCAATGAGACCGTCCAGGGACTGTTCGCGGCCCGCCAGGTCAAAGGCCCGAAGAAGAACGTCTGGGACGGCGATTCCCGCGATGTCAGCATCGCCTTCGGCGTCAATGCACCGGAGGGCAAGGGCAACATCACCACCTATTTCACCTATCACAACCAGGAGCCGGTGGCGCAGATCAAGCGCGACTACGCCGCCTGCCAGGTGGTGGCTAGCGCCGCGGGCGTGCTGAGCTGCGCCGGGTCGCCGAATTCCAACCAGTGGTTCCTGGCCTCGAACTCAACGGCGCAATTCGCCGTGGTCGGAAACACCTTCCTGCCTTGGAACGCCAACACAATCACCACGCCGGCGCCGTTTTTCAACTCAAACGCCTTTGCCTATCTGATCCAGCAGAGCATTCGCTACAACGCCGGCTACTCCGCCGATTACGAGATCAATGAGCACGTCAAGCTCTATTCCGAATTCCGCTTCATGCATGACCGCACCAATGTGGTGATCGCGCCCAGCGGCCTGTTCCAGGGCTCCGGCGCATCGCCGAACGGCGGCTATCTGATCAATTGCAACAACCCGTTCCTCAGCGCGCAGCAACAGGGCGTGTTCGGCTGTTCGGCCGCCGATATCGCCTCGGGCGCCAGCAAGGATCTGATTATCGGTCGGCGCAATATTGAGGGCGGCGGCCGCGACACCTTCTACGAGCACACCAACTACTACGGTGTGTTCGGCGCCAAGGGAACCATCGCCGATTCCTGGAAATACGACCTCTATGGGTCGTACTACCGCACCACCTTCAACGAGGCGAAGCAGAATTACCTCGCCATTTCCCGCATCCAGAACGCTCTGCGGGTGGTGCAAGGCCCGAACGGTCCGGTCTGTATCTCCGGCGGCGGCTGCGTGCCCTATAACATCTTCCGCGATGGCGGCGTCACCCAGGCGGCGCTCGCCTATCTGGACATCACCGGAACCGCGCGGGGCGTCACCAGCGAACGGATCTTCGAGGCGTCGGTCACCGGCGACCTGGGCGACTACGGCGTCAAATCGCCGTGGGCGCAGGACGGCGTCGGCGTGGCGTTCGGCTACCACAACCGTCGTGACCAACTGGGATATGCACCGGATTCTGCAAATCTCGGCGGCGACCTCTCCGGCGCCGGCGGAGCCAACGTCAC
The DNA here is from genome assembly GCA_964202685.1 of Caulobacterales bacterium. GTDB lineage: Bacteria > Pseudomonadota > Alphaproteobacteria > Caulobacterales > Caulobacteraceae > Phenylobacterium. The sequence continues at coordinate 7,778 of CAXNKO010000021.1, read as the reverse complement.
CATCGACGAAAGCGTCAAGGTCAGCGAGTTTTTCGGCGAAACGCGGATTCCGATCGCTCAGGACATGACCTTCATCGACGACCTGACCGCTGAGTTAAGCGGCCGGATCTCGAACTACTCGCCCGGCGACACGGCCAAGACCTACAAGCTGGGCCTGGCCTGGTCGCCCACCGGCGACATCCGCTTCCGCGGCGCCTACCAGAAGGCGATCCGCGCGCCGAGCCTGATCGAACTGTTCACGCCGAATACGGTGACCAACACCAGCCAGGTGTCCGACGACCCCTGCTCCCAGTCTTCAACGGCTCCGGCCACGCTTGAGCAGTGCCTGCGCACCGGCATCACGGCGGCGCAATATCGCAACGTCGCCAACTGTCCTGCTGGCCAGTGCGCCGTGCTCAGTGGCGGTAACGCCGCGCTGACCCCGGAAACGGCGAAGACCTTCACCGTCGGCTTCTCCGCGACGCCCCGGTTCATCCGCGGTTTCACCGCCAGCGTCGACTACTATCGGATCAGCCTGAAGGATGTGGTCGGCTCTATCCCGCTGGGCGTCATCCTTCAGCGCTGCCTGACCACCGGCAATCCCGACTTCTGCAGCCAGATCAGGCGCGCGCAGAATGGCACCCTGTTCGGAACCACCATCGGCGCCGGCGGCTATATCAACGGCACCAACGTCAACATCGGCGCCAAGAAGTTCTCGGGTGTCGATTTCCAGGCCGGCTACAACCTGCCGCTGGAGGACATCGGCCTCGACAACGCCGGCAAGCTCTCCTTCAATTTCGCCGGAACCTATCTCACCAAGGTGTCCACCGTGCCGCTTCCCGGTGATCCTGCTTATGATTGCTCGGGCCTCTTCGGCTCCCAGTGCGAGACGGTGAATCCCCATTGGCGCCATACCGCCCGCGCCACCTGGTCGACACCCTGGGATGTGACCGCTTCGCTGGCCTGGCGCTATTTCGGCGGCGCGACGCTGGAGACCGACACCAACGAGCCGACCATCGGGCGCAACGCCACCACGGCGTTCAACCACCGCCTGCCGACGCGCAGCTACTTTGACCTGTCGGCCCAGTGGCACGTCAACGACATGTTCGCCCTGCGCGGCGGCATCAACAATGTGTTCGATAAGGATCCGCCGCTGGTCAACAACCGCCTGTCCGGCACCGGCTTGCCCAACACCTATCCGACCTACGACGTGCTGGGCCGGAAGTTCTTCATCGGTGTCACCGCCAAATTGTAAGGTCGGTTCGACCAACGACGATCAGGGCGGCGGAGCGATCCGCCGCCCTTTTTCTTTGCCAGCGCCTGTGCGAACCAGGGGTCGGAGGCGCGCGTGGCGGAATGCTCCTGGACTCGCCGGACCCTGGCCGCCGCCGCCGCCGCGGCCCTGGCCGGCTGCGCCGCTGTGCGGGCGCCCATCCTGGTCAATCTGGCCGAGCCAATCCCCGGCGACGCCGTCGACACCGGCCTGGACCTGGCCGGGCGGATCACCGCGCCGGTGTTCATCAACGGCCAGGGCCCCTTCGCCTTCGTGCTCGACACCGGCGCCAACCGCACAGTGCTGTCGGCCGAACTGGCCCAGGCGCTCGCCCTGCCGCCCCTGGAGCCGGCCCCGATCCACGGCATCGCCGGGGTCGAGCCCGCGCCCACCGCCCTGGTGGAGCAGTTGCGGGTCGGCGTGGTTTCGTCGAAGCGCCTGCGCGCCCCGGTGCTGCCCCGCGCCCGGCTCGGCGCCGATGGCCTGCTGGGGGTCGATCTGTTGCGCGACCGCCGCGTGCGGCTCGACTTCCTCAAGCGCGAGATCCGCATCGATTCGTCGGACGTCGGGCGGGTTCGCGACCTCAATCCCCTGGACATGCGCCGCAACCCCGCCGGCGCGCGCGGCTCGGAACGCGAAGTGGTGGTTCCGGCCCGGTTCCGCTTCGGCCAGCTGATCATCGTCGCCGCCGATGTGGCGCGAAAGCCGGTGACGGCGTTTCTGGACTCCGGCTCCCAGAGCACGGTGGGCAATCTGGCCCTGCGCAACGCCGTGGCCGCGCGGGTCGCCGATCCGCGGGCGCGGCGCCAGGTGACCCGGCTCTACAGCGCCACCGGCCAGACCGCCGAGGGCGAGGTCGCGGTGCTGCCGCCGCTCAGGATCGGCGGCCTCACCCTGCGCAAGGTGGTGGTGGCCTTCGCCGACCTGCACGTCTTCGAACTATGGAAGCTGCAGGATCGCGCCGCCGTGCTGATCGGCGTCGATGTGATGCGGGCCTTCGAGGCGGTAACCCTCGACTACGGCCGTCGGGAAGTGATCTTCACCCTGCCGGCGGCGCGTTAGCGGAACGGCGTCGGCGCAAGCGCGGTGGCGCCCTGGGACCGCAGCCGGGCCGAGACCAGGTCGTCGAGCACCCCCTGCGCCTTGGGATCGCCCATCAGCCAGGCCGCCGCCGCCAGGGTGCGGATCGAGGCCGCCTGCACCCCCAGCGCCTGCTCCAGGGCTTCGAACGGCGAGCCCGCCCGGCGCATCCGCTTCAGCCGCACCTCGCCGGTGAGGTTGGCCAGGGCCTTGGCCTTGTCCACCGCCTGATAGAAACCGCCCACCTCGTCCACCAGGCCGAGCTCGCGGGCCTGGGCGCCGGTCCAGACCCGGCCCTTGGCGATCGCCTGCACCCGCTGCAGCGGCAGTTTGCGCCCCTCGGCGACCCGGGTGAGGAAGTTGGCGTAGATCTGGTCCATCCAGCCGCTGAACGCCGCCCGCTGCTCAGGCGTGAACTCCGCCCCCGGGCCGAAGGCGCCGGCGTAGTCAGCGCCCACGGTGGTCCTTCTGACGTCCACCCCGAACCGGGCCATGGCCGGGCCGAAGGCGAACTTGCCCCCGAACACCCCGATGGAGCCGGTGAGCGTCGAGGGCTGGGCGATGATCGCCGAGGCCTGGGAGGCGATCCAGTAGCCGCCGGACGCCCCATAGGTCCCCATGCTGACCACCACCGGCTTCTTGGCCGCGATCGCCGCGCGCACCCCGGCCAGGATCTGTTCAGAGGCGGTGTCCGATCCTCCCGGCGAATTGACCCGGAACACGATCGCCTTGACGTCGTCGTCCTCGGCCGCCTTGTACAGCGCCGCGGAGACGTCGTCGGAATAGACCGTCGAGCCGCCGGTGAAGGGATTGGCCGCGCCGTCGCGGCCGGTCATGATCGGGCCCTCGGCCTCCACCACGGCGATGACCGGGCCGTCGTGGTCGCGGGCGCGCTCGGCGCGGGCGTAGTCCTCGATCCCCATGGTCTTGCCATCGTCGCCGGCCAGGGCCAGGGCGGCGTCCTCGGCGTCCTTCACCTGGCCAACCTTGTCGATCAGGCCCGCGGTGAGGGCGGCCTCGGCCAGATAGGGACCGGCCTCGATCGCCGCCCGTAGCGCCGCCGGATCCTGCTTGCGGTCCGCGGCCGCGGCGCCCAGGGCGTTGGCGTAGACCGAGCCCATCCACGACAGGTTCGATTCCCGGTGCGCGGCCGTGTAGTCGTCATACAGGTAGGCGTTGACCGCGTTCTTGTACTCGTAGCGCTGCTGGTAGTCGGCCTTGACGCCATATTTGTCGAAGGCCCGCTTCAGGAACACGTCCTCGCCGGAAACCCCCGTGGCCTGGAACGAGGCGCCCGGCTGCATCCACAGCTGGTCGGCGGACGCCCCCAGCATGTAGGTGGCGATCACCATGCCCGAGGGGTAGAGCCCCTGGCTGTGGGCGATCACCTTCTTGCCCGAGGTGCGGAAGTGCTTGATCGCCTGGCGGATCTCATCGGCCGAACCGGGCTCGACGCCGCCTTCCGGCAGGCGCACGAACACCGCCTTCACCCGGTCGTCGCCCTCGGCCTTGCGCAGGGACTCGATCACCGACATCACCGACAGCGAACGGCGCCCGAGGCTGGCCAGGGGATTGGCGGGCGACTGGTCGGTGATCGGCTGGCGCAGATCCAATACCACCACCGCCTGGGCCGGGACCGCCTGGGGCTTGGCCGCGCTCGCCGCGGCCATGATCAGCACGAAGGGCACCCCCACCAGAAAGATCACGAGGCCCGCGAACACCCCGGCCATGGTGATGATGAACTGCTTCATTTCTAGGGTTCCGGCGAGCTAGGTTGGGAGGGCAAGCTATAGCGGCGCGGCCAGGGTTCAAGGGGACAGGCCGCCGCCGTTTGCGAAAGGAGACCCTATGGGCGATTCCCTGGCCGGACACATGGCCCTGATCACCGGCGGATCCAAGGGGCTGGGCCTGGCCACCGCCGAGGCCTTCGCCGGGGCCGGGGCGGCGGTGGCCATCGTCGCCCGCGACGGCACCGCCCTCGCCGCGGCCGAGCAGGTGATCCGCACCCGTGCGCCCGGGGCCCGCATCGCCGCCATCGCCGCCGACGTTTCCACCGCTGAGGGCTGTCAGGCCGCCTATGACCGGGCCGCGGCGGCCCTGGGCGGGATCGACATACTGGTCAACAACGCCGGCCAGGCGTCCGGCGGGCCGTTCCTGGCCAGCACTGACGCGGCGTGGCAGGCCGACCTGGACCTGAAGCTGTTCGCCCACATCCGCCTCTGCCGGCTGGCGCTGCCGGCCATGCAGGCCAACCGCTGGGGCCGGATCATCAATGTGCTCAACACCGGGGCCAAGGCGCCCGGCAAGGGCAGCCTGCCCACCACCGCCTCGCGGGCCGCCGGCCTGGCGCTGACCAAGGCCCTGGCCAAGGAGTTCGCCCCCGACGGGGTGCTGGTGAACGCCCTGTTGGTGGGCATCATCGAGAGCGACCAGTGGGTGCGCCGCAACCCCGATCCCGCCCAGCGGGCGGCGTGGATGGCCGACCAGGGCCGGCTGATCCCCGTGGGCCGGGTCGGCCGGGCGGAGGAATTCGCCAACGCGGCCCTGTTCCTGGCCTCCGACGCGGCCAGCTACATCTCCGGCGTCGCCATCAATGTGGACGGCGGCGCCTCGCCGGTGGTTTAGAAGCCTCGGTCATGTCCCTCGCCTGCGCCCACCCAGCCTCCGCCAAGCCCTCGATGGCCGCCGTGCAGGCGGCCCTGGCGGCCGGCCGCGCCCGTTGCCTGGCCGCCAGCCAGCGCTGGACCGACCCGCGCCAGCGCGCCTATCAGCTTCTGCTGGAGGCGGGGGGACCGATCAAGGCCTATGACATCCTGGCCCGGTTCAAGGCCGGCGCGCGCACCGCGCCGCCCACGGTCTATCGGGCGCTGGACACCCTGGTGGCCCTGGGCCTGGCGCACCGGATCGCCAGCCTCAACGCCTACACGGCCTGCCGCCTGGACGCCGAGGGCCACGCGCCGTCGTTCCTGATCTGCGACTGCTGCGGCGCCGCCGAGGAATTCGCCGCCCCCACGCAGACGGTGCTCAACGCCATCCGCGCCGACACCGGCTTCAGCCCCGCCCACATCGTCGTCGAGGCGCACGGCCGCTGCAAGGCCTGCCAGGGATAGCTCAGGGCCCCAGGCCCAACCCTCGCAGCCGTTCCAACACCGTGTCGATCTCCAGCGTCTGCAGGTCGTCGACCCGTAGCGTCTCCACCACCTGTCCCGGCCTCGACGCCCGGGGCGCGCTCAGCGCCGGGTCGCTCTCGGCGGAGAACAGCACCAGGGCCGGCGCCCCGGCCGCGGCGGCGACCTGCATGGGTCCGGTGTCGTTGCCTATCGCCAGCCGCGCGCCCCGGGCCCGGCTGGCGATGTCGGCGAAGCTGGTGCGCCCCACCAGGCTGACGGTCCGGGGCTCCACCAGGCGGATCAGGCCGGCGATGGCGGACTCCTCGCCGCCGTGGCCCAGCACCACCGGCGTCGCCCCCTGGGCGGCCAGCGCCCTGGCCAGGGCCCCGAACGCCGCCGCCGGCCAGCGCTTGCCCGGCCGGTGCGCCGCCCCGCCGGGGGCCAGCAGGGCGTAGGGGGCGGTCAGCGCGAACGGCTCCACGTCGCCGTGCAGCCACGACAGCCCCGGCGCCGGCAGGTCGGTGATCCCGGCCAGGGCCAGTTGCTCGGCCAGCACCTCCTGGATGTGGCGGTGCTGGCGCGCCGCCTGCGGGTGGCGCAGGGCCGCGCCCCAGGCCGCCCCGCACCACTGCGGCGGATGCGGCCGCAGCAGCTGGAAATAGCGGTTGGTGCGCGGGTTGGACTGCAGGTCATAGACCCGCTCGAACCGCGCCCGGTCGATTCGGCGGGTCAGCCTGAGAACTCCGGCGAGATCGCTCCAGGCTGGCCGCCCATCGGTCCAGATCTCGCGGAAGAATCCCATGGCCCGTCCCATGCCCTCGAACGGCGGGGTGGTGAGCAGGGTCAGATCCGCGTCCCAATGGGTCTTGGCGATGGCTTCCATGGCCCCCGACGCCTGCACGAAGTCGCCCAGGGCCGAGAGCTTGATGACCAGGATGCGCGGGGTGGCCGCCGCTGGAACCTCGGGGTCTGTCATGGCCTCGCCGGTTGCAAATCCGCCATGCGGATCATGGCGTCATCGGCCAAGGACGGATAGATCGTGATCCCATGCATCCGATCATCTCCATCTGCGGCCTGTCGAAGATATACGCCGGCGGTTTCCAAGCCTTGAAGGGGATCGACCTGGAGATCCGCCAGGGGGAGATCTTCGCGCTGCTGGGTCCCAACGGGGCCGGCAAGACCACCCTGATCAGCATCGTCTGCGGTCTGGTCAACCCCACCCAGGGGACGGTCACCGCCGACGGTCATGACATCCGCGACGACTTCCGCGCCGCCCGCGCCGCCATCGGCCTGGTGCCCCAGGAACTGGCCACCGACGCCTTCGAGACCGTCTGGGCCACCCTGCGCTTCAGCCGCGGCCTGTTCGGCAAGCCGCCCGATCCGGCCCACCTGGAGGCCGTGCTGCGGGCGCTCTCGCTGTGGGACAAGAAGGACGCCAAGATCATGACCCTGTCGGGGGGCATGAAGCGCCGGGTGATGATCGCCAAGGCCCTGTCCCACGAGCCGCGTATCCTGTTCCTGGACGAACCCACCGCCGGCGTCGACGTGGAGCTGCGCCGCGAGATGTGGGCCATGGTGCGTGGGCTGCGCGACACCGGCGTCACCATCATCCTCACCACCCACTACATCGAGGAGGCCGAGGAGATGGCCGACCGCATCGGGGTGATGCGCCAGGGGGAGCTGATCGTGGTGGAGGACACCGCCGTGCTCATGCGCAAGCTGGGCCGCAAGCAGCTCACCCTGCACCTGGCCCAGCCCCTGGCGGCGGTCCCGGCGGCGCTGGCTGGCTACGCTCTCGACCTGGCCGACGCCGGCCATGACCTGATCTACAGCTTCGACGCCCAGGCCGAGGACAACGGCATCCCCGAACTGCTGCGCCAGCTTGAGGCGCTGGGGATCGCGTTCAGGGACCTGCGCACCGACCAGAGCTCGCTCGAGGAGATTTTCGTCAGCCTGGTGAGGGCGGAGCCATGAACCTGCACGCCATCCGCGCCATCTACCGCTTCGAGCTGGAGCGCACCTGGCGGACCCTGGGCCAGTCCATCGCCGCCCCGGTGATCTCCACGGCGCTCTACTTCGTGGTGTTCGGTTCGGCCATCGGCTCGCGGATGGTTGAGATCGACGGGATCAGCTACGGCGCCTTCATCGTGCCCGGCCTGATGATGCTGTCGATCCTCACCGAGAGCATCTCCAACGCCTCCTTCGCCATCTACATGCCCAGGTTCGCCGGCACCATCTATGAGCTGCTGTCGGCGCCGATTTCGGTGGCGGAGATCGTCATCGGCTATGTGGGAGCCGCGGCCACCAAGTCGGTGATCCTGGGGCTGATCATCCCG
>CAXNKO010000020.1:0-11146 GCA_964202685.1 Caulobacterales bacterium | reverse complement strand
CTCCGGCGTCGCTGGCGGCGTTCGAGGACTATGTGCGGCTGCTGCAGGGGTTGCTGGCCGGCGACGCCGCGCCGGTGGCGGAGCTGCTGGCGCGGGGCGATGGTCTCAGCGCCCTGGACCGGACCACGCTGGGCCGCGCGCCTGACGCGGCCCGGCTGCAATGGCTGGACCCCGCTGTGGCCAAGGTCCCGGTCGAGGTGGCCGCCACCGGCGCCAGGGCGATCGCCATCGCCGCGCGCCAGGCCGACCGGCTGTCGATCTCGGTGGGGGCGGATGCAGCCAGGATCGCCGCCACCCTCGCCCTGGCCCGCGCCGCCGCCGAGGCCGCCGGCCGCGCCGCGCCACTGCCGGTCACCGCCTATGTCAGCCTGGCCTGCCTGGACGACCTGGCCCGCGCCCGTCGGCTGGCCGCCCCCGATGTGGCCATGCACGCCCACATCGCCGCAACGAGCCCGGCCAACCTAGAATCGATGTCGGAGTCCGAGCTGCGGGTCACGGCGCGGCTCGCCGCCACCTACGACATGACCCGCCACGCCCGCCACGGCGCCCAGACCGAGGCCCTGGATGACGCCTACATCGACGCCCACGCCATCGCGGGATCGGCGGCGGCCTGCGTGGCGCGGTTGCGGACCCTGGCCGATCTCGGCCTCGACCGGCTGGTGCTGATGCTGGCGCCGCCGCTGAAGGGCGATGCGAAGGCCTCCTACGAGGCGGTGGCGGGCGAGGTGCTGCCGGCGTTCACCGCCCAGTGAACTTCGGGGGGCGTTTCTGCACAAAGTGCGCCACGCCTTCGCGGAAATCTTCCGACTTCAGGCTGCGGCCGGCCTCCCGGTAGGCGAGGATGGCGGCGTCGAGGAACGGCTGGCGCTGGGCGGCCCACAGCTGGCGCTTGATCACCCGGGTGGAGCGGGGCGAGACATTGGCGGCGATGTCTCTCGCATAGGCCATGGCGTGGGGAACCAGGTCCTCCGGGGCCAGCACCTTGCTCACCAACCCCATCTCGCGGGCCTCCTCGACGCCGATGCGGCGGCCGGACAGCAGCATGTCGGTGGCCGCGCCCAGGCCCATCAGCGCCGGCAGCATCCAGGCCAGGCCGGTCTCGGCGGTGAGGCCGCGGCGGGCGAAGATGGCGGTGAACACCGCGTCGGAACTGGCGAAGCGCACGTCCGACGAGGCCGCCAGCGCCAGGCCGATGCCGGCGCAGGCGCCGTTCACCGCCGCGATCACCGGCTTGCTCATGGCCTTGGGCAGCACATAGCGCGACTTGAGCTCCATGGGCGCGTCGGCGAACACGTCGTACATTTCCGGCGGCCGCTCGGGATGGGGGAAGTCGCGGCTGGCGCCTTCCTCGGCGGTGTGGCTGAGTTCGGTCATGTCGGTGCCGACACAGAAGCCGCGCCCGGTCCCAGTGAGCACCACGCAGCGCACCTCCGGGTCTTGCTCCAGCCGGATCATCGCCTCGTCGAACAGCCGGTTCGACTCCTTGGTGAAGGCGTTCAGCTGCTTGGGCCGGTTGAAGGTGATCAGGGCGACGCCGTCGGCGACCTCGCAGGTAAGTGGCGTCTCGCTCATGGCTGTCCCCGCGCTCCGGATGCTGATCCTAACCCTCGTAGGCGGGCTCGATCCAGCCGGGCCAGATGTCGGGCAGTTCGGAGACCTTGTCCGGGAAGGCCGGCTCGCGCCGTTGCAGCCATGCGCCCACCCCTTCGCGGGCGTCGGCGCTGCGGAACCGGTGGTGCAGGGCCAGGCTCTCCACCCGGTGAGCCTCCATGGGGTGGGCGGCGCCCATCATCCGCCACATCATCTGCCGGGTCAGCGCCATGGACACCGGGGCGGCGTTGTCGGCCATCTCGCGGGCAATGGCGCGGGCCGCGCCCATCAGCTCATCGGGCGCGTGCAGTGAGCGCACCAGGCCCCGCTCCAGGGCCTCCTGGGCCGGCACCCGGCGGCCGGACGCGCACCACTCCATCGCCGTGCCGATGCCCACCAACCGGGGCAGGAAGAAGGTCGAGCAGCCCTCCGGCACAATGCCGCGGCGGCCGAACACGAAGTGATAGTGGGCCTCGGTGGAGGCCAGACGGATGTCCATGCCCAGCTGGATGGTGGCGCCCATGCCCACCGCGGCGCCGTTCACCGCCGCGATCAGCGGCTGCTTGCTGGTGTAGAGACGCAGGGTGATCACCCCGGCGCCATCGCGGGCGATGGCCAGATCTTCAATCGGGCCGGTTTCCTCCGGCCGCTCGCGGGCGAAACCGCCGCCGCTGAGGTCGGCGCCGGAGCTGAACGCCTTGCCGGCCCCGGTGATGATCACCGCCTTGATGGCGTCGTCGGCGTCGGTGACGTCCAGGGCGCTGATCAGGTCCTGGCTCTGGGTCATGCCGAAGGCGTTCATCCGATCGGGCCGGTTCAGCGTCAAGGTGGCGACGCCGTCCTCGACGTCGAACAGAAGGGCCTCGAAGGTGGGGGTGGTCATGGGTCGGTCGTCCTGGCTGTCGCGGCGTGATCGTTGACCCGAACAATCCTCGACCGCATCGGCAAGCGCAACTGGCCGTGCTCCATCGGCGAGGAACGGAATTCGGCGACTGCGCCATTGCCTGACGTGGCGCGAACCCGTTCAATAGAGTGCGCCGGCGGTGTTGGCCGCGGGCGGGAGAGTTGATTGATGACGGCGAGCGTGGACGACCATGTCCTGGCGGCCCGGCTGGCGAAAACCGCCGGCGATCTGCTGACGCGGCTGCGCACCGACGCGGTGGTGGCGGGCAAGGCCCTGGGCGCCCTGGGCGACGCGGTGGCCAACACCTTCCTCACCAATGCGCTCCGCGAGCTTCGGCCTGACGACGGCCTGCTGTCGGAGGAGGAAGCCGCCGATCCGGTGCGGTTCTCCAAGCGGCGGGTGTGGATCGTCGATCCCCTGGACGGGACGCGGGAATATTCCGAGGGCCGCGCCGACTGGGCGGTGCACGTGGCCATGTGCGTGGATGGCGTCCCGGTGGTGGCCGCGGTGGCGATTCCCGGCCTGGACGAGGTGTGGTCGACCGCCGAACCGGCCGCCGCCGCCCCCTGCGCCAACCGCAAGATCGTGGTCAGCCGCACCCGCCCGCCGGCCGAGGCCGAGGCGGTGGCCAGGGCGCTGGGCGGCGAGCTGGAAGGCATGGGTTCGGCCGGGGCCAAGACCATGGCCGTGGTGCGGGGCGACGTCCTGGCCTATGTCCATTCCGGCGGCCAGTACGAGTGGGACTCATGCGCCCCGGCCGGGGTCGCCGCGGCCTACGGCCTGCACGTCAGCCGCATCGACGGCTCACCGCTGATCTATAACCAGACCGACACCTACATGCCCGACCTCGTGGTCTGCCGCGCCGAGGTCGCGCCGCAGATCCTGGCCGCCATCCGCGACGCCAAGGTCGCCGCCTGATGGCCGGCCTGCTCGCCGGCAAGGTGGTGATGGTCAGCGGCATAGGCCCGGGCCTGGGCCAGCACCTGGCCCTGCACGCCGCCCGCGAAGGCGCCCATATCGCCATCGGCGCGCGGACGGCCGCCAAGCTCGACGCCGTGGAGGCCGAAGTGGCGCGACTGGGCCTGGGGGTGAGGGTGCTCAAGGTTCCCACCGACGTGCGTGACGCCGCCCAGTGCAAGGCCTTCGTCGCCAGCACCGCCGAACATTTCGGCCGCGTCGATGTGCTGATCAATAGCGCCTATGTCAGCGGCGCCTACGCCCTGGCGGCGGAGGCCGACCTGGACGACTGGCGCGAGACGCTGAACGTCAATCTGTTCGGGGCCATGGCGCTGATCCAGGCCGTGGCCCCGATCATGGCCGCCCAGGGTGGCGGCTCCATCGTCAACGTCAACACCAAGGTCACCCGGCTGCCCTACCCGACCATGGGCGGCTACGCGGTCTCCAAGGCGGCGCTGCGCATGGCCACCGCCCAGCTGGCCAAGGAGCTGGGCGGGCGCAAGATCCGGGTCAATTCGGTGTTTCCCGGCTGGATGTGGGGCCCCACCGTGGAAGACGGCTTCAAGGCCCGCGCGGCGTCCGAGGGCCGCAGCGTGGCCGAGATCCGCGCCGAGATCGCCCAGGCGATCCCGCTGGGCGACATTCCCCTGGACGACGACTGCGCCCGGGCGATCATCGCCTTCGCCTCGGACTATTTTCTGCCCGTGACCGGCGCCTGCCTGGACCTGTCCGGCGGCGAATATCTGCCGCTCTGAACGAGGAAACCCTGCATGCTCAAGTGGACCATCGGCGAGGTCACCGTCACCGCGGTGGTGGAGGGTGAGTTCGCCTTTCCCGGCGAGATGTTCTTCCCCGGCGCCACCCGGGCCGAGGTGGATGCGATCGGCTGGGCCGCCGGCTTCCGGGCCGCCAACGGCGACCTGAAGCTGGCCATCCAGGCGCTGCTGGTGAAGACCCCCACCCGGCGGATCGTGGTCGACACCTGCATGGGCAACGACAAGACCCGGTCCAGCGGCGCCGGGCACATGCTGTCCACCGACCTGCTGGCGCGGCTGGCGGCGCTGGGCTTTGGCCGCGACGATGTGGACACGGTGCTCTGCACCCACCTGCACATCGATCACGTGGGCTGGAACACCATGCTGGTGGACGGCGCCTGGGTCCCCACCTTCCGCAAGGCGCGCTATCTGATGGGGCGCACGGAGTTCGAGTTCTGGCGGGCCAAGGCCCACGGCGACGAGGGCCAGATCTTCGCCGACTCCGTGCAGCCGGTGTTCGACGCCGGCCTGGTGGATCTGGTGGCGCCCGACCATGTGATCTGCGACGAGGTCCGCTTCGTGCCCACCCACGGCCACACGCCGGGCCATGTTAGCGTCGCCATCGAGTCCGCCGGCCAGCGGGGGCTGATCACCGGCGACATCATGCACAGTCCGGTGCAGATCGCCCGGCCCGACTGGGGCGCCTTCGTCGACGAGGACCCCGCCGCCGCCGCCGTCACCCGCAAGCAGGTGCTGGACGAGGTCGCCGACCAGCCGGTGCTGATCATCGGCACCCACTTTCCCGCCCCCACCGCCGGCCACATCGTCCGCGACGGCGCCGCCTACCGGCTGAAATCCTGACCATCACGCGAGAGACGAGGAACCCCATGGACCTGCAGACCCTGCTCGACATCGAATCCATCAAACAGCTGCGCTACAGCTTCGCCTGGTGCCTGGAGACCTCCCAGCCCGACAAGCTGGCCGACCTGTTCACCGTCGATGGGGTGATCGACGTGGGCCCCTGGGGGCGCATGGACGGCCAGGCCGCCATCCGCAAGGGCTACGGCCGCGCCTACCGCCATGGGGAGCAGTTCACCGCCGTGCACGCGGTGACCAACCCGCGCATCTTCGTCAATGGCGACGAGGCCACCGGCACATGGTACCTGCTGGACTGCTCCTTGCGGGAGAAGGACGTCAATCCGCTGCAGATCGTCGGCATCTATGACGAGATCTACCGCCGGGTGGACGGCGAATGGCGCATCGCCCACCTGCACCTGAAGTTCCTGTGGTCCTCCCACGTGGGCCACATCACCGAGGACAACCCCATGTCCCTGCCCCGGCACATCCTGCGCAAGCCGGAAGCGGCGGGGTGATGGTTCAGGGTTGAATGATATTTCTGATGAACTTCGATTGGCCTACAGCAGGCCGAGGTGGCCGGTCACGCCGCCTTGCGTCCCGCCCGCGACCGCATTTGTAGAAACGCAAAGGCGCGCGGCGCCTCGGCCGTCCCATTCAACCGCTGGAGCCATGCCGAGAGATCCCGCTCTCGAAGCCATCGCCCGATCGTCGGCGCCTGCAGGCGGTTGACGTGACCGATCAACTGCCCGCCGGCCTCGATCCGAACCGCGCTCGGATCATGTGGGTTTTCGGGATCGGCGGCGAGCTGGAGCGGCTGACCCACGAACAGATGGTCGCGGTTCGTCACGTTGCGGCGATGGCCGGCGACCTCGATGACGACGTCCCGATTTGGCTCCACCGGATCGAGTGGGTCGATGAGTGAGAACCCGTCGCTTGGCAAGCGGGCCTCGGTGATGGCCAGCAGGGAGAACGGGCTGGCGCGGTCTACCGACCGCAGACGGAAATGCTCGAGGTATTTTGGATAGTCCGCGCGCTTCGGCGGCGGCAGCCGGCGCATGAAGGCTTCCAGGACCCCCTCGTGGAAAACCGGTGGCGCCCCGGGCCGGGGGTCGAACGCGGGATAGCCCAGGTACCCGGCGGATCGCAGGTCATCTTGGGTGCGACCATCATTTAACCGGCTGAGCTCATCGCCCTGGAAATAGCGGAACTGCACGCCGTCCGATGTCATCGACAGCTCGCCGATCGCCCACCGAACACGATCCTGGACCTCGTATGGCGCCTGCCAGGCCAGGATCAGGCGCGATGTTTCGCCGATCGCCTCTATCCAGTGATCCAACTCAGGCTCCTATCGCCGCGGCGATCGCGTCACGTCGCGCCCTCACCTGAGCTTCGACGAACGCCGCGCGCCCTGCGGTGAACGCGACGGGAAAGTCGAAACGGGTGCACCACGCGACGACGTCTTGGATCCGCGAATCCCGCAAGTGAATCACTTTCCTCATCGCTTCGCCAGAGCCGCCGTAGACAGCGAGAAACTTGGCGCAAAGTTCCGCGTGCTGGGCGTCCTGGACGCTGCCCGACAGCCAGCCAAAGTGGTGGCGACCCCTCGTAATGACCTTCTTCAACTTGCCCGGCTGCATGAACGCTGAAATCTCCTCATCGCGGATCAGGAAACCTAAACTGGTCCCGTTGTCGAACGCCGGAGCGAGTGAATATATCCCCTCCCCCGGGCTGGCCTGATCGACAAGAAAACCCCAGTTCTCCGAGTGTCGGTCGGTGTTGCCGATGAGGGCGTCGAACGCGAGGGTCTCGGCCCACCACCTTCGCCAGTCGACCACCTTGTGGATTCGGCTGAGGAGCAGGTTGTCGCGCAGGCTTCCGCGCTTTTCGTTGACCGGCATGCCAACGCCCTGGAAGCGTTCAATGGCGTGTATGAATCTCATGGGTTGGTCGTATACGTGGCCATAGAAGAACTCGACCAATACGCCAGCGCTCCGACCAATCGGGTCGTAGGCGACGAATGCGGGCGGCACCGGCACCCCGATGTCCCTCGCCAACTCATAGGCGATCACCTCTGACCAGATTTGCTGAGCCCGGCTCCCCGTCGGCTCCTTGAAGATGTAACGATGCCCACCAATCAGGAAGGGGTGCGGTGGCGGATTGGGACAGATGACAATCCGCTTTGGCTTGGCCCCCTGGGGCCCATACGGGAAGTCCTCGTCCAACTTCCAATGACCAATGGAGACCACGTCACCCGAGGGTTGAACAAGGCGGTGTCCCATCGGCATTCGTAACGCCCCCCCCTATAGCGCCAGCCCGAACAGCCCCGCGGTGTTGGACCGCATGATCTTGCGCATCACCGCGTCGTCGACCCGGTCGAACAGCTTGTCGGCGAACTGCACCGGCTCGGGCAGGCCCTCGGGGTGGGGCCAGTCGGCGCCGAACAGCACCCGCTCGACACCGATCACCTCGGCCAGTTCCACCGGATCGTCCTCGAAGAACGGGCAGACGTAGAAGTGCTCTTTGAACACTTCTGACGGCATTCCGGTCACCGTCCCGCCCAGACCGGCCTGGCCGCGGCTCTTGAAGGCGGCCTTGTCCATCCGCTTCAGCAGGCCCTTCACCCATTCCGAGCCGTTCTCGATCGACAGGATCCGCAGCTTCGGAAAGCGCACGAACAGGTTGTTGAGGATCAGGTTGGCGAAGGTGTCCTCCACCGAGGGCTCGGCCGCGAACATCTGGAACGGCGAGGTGTATTGCTGCGGCGGCCGCGGATGCTCGCCCCACAGGCCGCCGATCAGCTCGTGATAGCCGGCGTCGCCGGTGTGAAAGGCCACGGGAATGTCGGCCTCCTGGACCATGGCCCAGAACCGGTCGCGGGCCGGATCGGCGGGGGAGCCGCCGTACAGCGGCCCCTTCTTCAGATGCACCAGCTTCGCCCCGGCCTTGAGCACCCGCTCAAGCTCCGCGCAGGCCTGGTCCACGTCGATCAGCGACAGCATCGGGGCCGAGAAGATGCGGCCGTCGTCTCCGTAGCCCCAGTCGTCCTCCAGCCAGCGGTTGAAGGCGCGCAGGCCGGCGTAGAGCGCCTCGACATCGTCGTGCATCTCATGCTCCACCGCCACCCCCACCGAGGGGAACATCAGCGTCGCCTCCAGCCCCTGGTCGTCCATCAGCGCCAGACGCGCCTTCTTCTGCATCATCGGCGGATGATCGAAGGCGCTGATCACCTCGGACTGATGCCAGCCGTCGGCGTCATCGACCAGGCCCTGGAAGAACGCCACCCGGCTGCCGGGCGTGCCGGTGTAATCGGTCTGCGGCACCTTCATCATCCCGGCCTTCTTCTGGCCGATGTACAGCCGCGGCAGGCCGTCCTTGGCGTCGGTGCGCACGCTCACCGCCCTGTCCATGAACCGCTGCTCCAGGTGGCGGGTGAAGCAGTCATGGGGCTCGTAATAGTGGCCGTCGGCGTCGAACAGCCGATAGCCGAACCGATCGAGGGATACAGGGGCGTTCATGGGGGCTCCGCCAGAGAGGTTTCGTCGCCCCTCAATTAGCCGGTGGGCGACCGCTTGGCGATGTCGATGTTGCGCCGCCGCGCGGGATGATGAAGAAAGAGAGCCGCACGTCGCCCGGCCCGCCGGGGCCCAACCGAACCACGCCGGAAGAGAGCCATGCACCTAGATCTCACCCCCGAGGACTTACGGTTCCGCGAGGAAGTCCGCGACTGGCTGTCGGGCAACATACCCAAGGAATCGCCGCCCCACGGCCGCTATGAGCTGCGCGACTACGACATGGCCTGGCAGAAGACCAAATACGCCGGCGGCTGGGCCGGCATCGCCTGGCCGAAGGAGTACGGCGGCCGCGGCCTGTCCACCATCGAACAGATCATCTGGTACGAGGAGGCCGCCAAGGCCGGCGCCCCCGACGACGGCTGCGCCTTCGTCGGCCTCAATCACGGCGGTCCGACCCTGATCGCCAACGCCACCGAGGCGCAGAAATCCTTCCACCTGCCGCGGATCCTGTCCGGCGAGTCGGTGTGGTGTCAGGGCTTTTCCGAGCCGGGCTCGGGCTCCGACCTGGGCAGCCTGTCGACCCGGGCGGTGATCGACGGCGACGAACTGGTCATCACCGGCTCGAAAATCTGGACCAGCTACGCCCAGGTCGCCGACTACCAGGAACTGCTGGTGCGCACCGACCCGGACGCGCGCAAGCACGGCGGCATCACCTGGGTGATCTGCGACATGAAGGCGCCGGGGATCACCATCCGTCCGATCACCATGACCATGGGCTGGGACAACCACCTGAACCAGGTGTTCTACGACGAGGTGCGGCTGCCGATCTCCAGCGTGGTGGGGGAGATCAACGGCGGCTGGAAGGTGGCCATGTCCACCCTGTCCTTCGAGCGCGGCACCGCGTTTACCGCCCGCCAGATCCGGCTGGCCAAGATGGTCGATGACCTGGTGGCGCGGGCCAAGACCAAGACCGGCCCCTCGGGCAAGGCTGCCTTCGCCAATGACGAGATCGGCCGCAGGCTGTCGCGGCTGCGGGCCGAGACCGCGGCGCTGCGGGGCATGACCTATCTGGCGGTGGCCAAGAACGTCCGCCGCGACCAGCCCGGTCCCGACGGCTCGATGCTGAAGATGATGGTCTCCAAACTGGGCAAGGAAGCCCAGCAGATCTCCCGCCTGCTGATGGGCGCCGACGCCTTGGTGATGAGCGACGAGATGGCCTACCACCTCTACAGCTTCTCCAATTCCGTCGGCGGCGGCACCGACGAGATCCAGCACAACATTGTCGCCGAACGCGTGCTCGGCCTTCCGAAGTCCAACTAGAGAGACCGACCATGGATCTGCACACCACCCGCGATCAGGACGAGATCATCGAGTCGGCGCAGGAGTACCTGCTGCGCGAGCTGCCGGCGGACCGCGCGCCGACCCAGAAGGACACCGCGCTCAGTGGTCGCCAATGGCGCGGCCTGGCCGACATGGGCTGGTTTTCCATGGGGCTGTCCGAGGAGGCCGGCGGCCTGGGCATGAGCGTCGTCGAAGAGGCCCTGGTGCTGCGCGAGTTCGGCCGCAACCTGGCCCCGCCCCAGGCGCTGGGCACGATGCTAGCCGCCCACCTGGCCGCCGAGTCCGGCGAGAGCGCCCTGGCCGCGGCCCTGGCCAGTGGCGACCGCCGCGCGGCCATCGCCGTGCCGGTGCAGGAGGGATCCACCGGCGGGCCCTGGACCGGCGGCTACCGGCTGGTGGACACCGACCAGGCCGACCTGGCCATCGGCTGGTCGGCGGCGGGCGCGTTCCTGGCCCCCATCGCCGCCTTCAGCGGTCGCGCGGTGGTCCCCTCACTCGACGCCATGATCCAGGTGACCACCGCCGAGGGTCTGGACGCCGGACAGGCGGTCTGGCGCTCGGACAATGACGGAGCGTTCAATGCCCGCGCCCGGGTGCTCACCGCCGCGGTGCTCACCGGCGGGGCCGAGGCGGTGTGCGC
This sequence comes from Caulobacterales bacterium, assembly GCA_964202685.1. Lineage (GTDB taxonomy): Bacteria > Pseudomonadota > Alphaproteobacteria > Caulobacterales > Caulobacteraceae > Phenylobacterium. The sequence continues at coordinate 589 of CAXNKO010000020.1, read as the reverse complement.
GGTCTCGGTGGACTACGCCAAGATTCGCCACCAGTTCGGCCGGCCGATCGGCTCGTTCCAGGCCATCTCCCACCCGCTGGCCAAGATGGCCACCCGCAATGAGGCGGCCCTGGCCTGCCTCTATTACGCCGCGGTCTGCGTGCGCGACGGCAAGGAAGGCCGCGACCTCTACGCCGCCTCGGCCCGCAGCGTCGCCTATCACGCCTGCTACGACAACGCCGCGGCCAGCATGCAGATCCATGGCGGCTATGGTCAGACCTATGAGTACATGCCGCACTTCTACCTGAAGCGGGCGATGATCTACGGCCTGGTCGGCGGCGGGGTGGCGGCCGACGAGGCCGACGTGCTGGCGGCGGATTCGCTGCTGTAGGCGGCGAATGGCGCTCACTCTGAGTGGCGACCCTGTTTATCCCGGCTGGCTTCATTCAAGCCAGCCGGGATAAACAGGGTCTAGGCGCTGTGGACTCTATGGATTCTCAATGAGCCCGAAGCGTGATTCAAGACTGCTTTTTGGAGGCAGTCTTGGGTGTGATGGATCGCTTGGTGCTGTGCGACGGGCAGTGGGAACGTGTCGCGCCGCTGATTATCG
>CAXNKO010000019.1:0-11468 GCA_964202685.1 Caulobacterales bacterium | reverse complement strand
CGGTGAACATGCGGTCCATCTGGCCCTGGAACACCAGATCGCCGGCGGTGACGATCGCGCCGCCGGGCCAGGCCCCCGCCGTCTCGACCTGCCAGGCGGCCTTTTGTTTGATCGGGTCCCAGGCCTTGAGGTAGCTGCGCTCGCGCTCGGGGATGCGGGGCAGGAAGTCAGGGGCCGGATCGTCCCAGTTCACCGCCCGGTCGCTGACCGGGATATAGACCAGGCCCGACTTGGGACTGAAGGCCATGGGCAGCCAGTTGTGAGCGCCGGTAGGGGTCGGCCACATCATGAACGCCCCCTTGCCGTGGAAGCGGGCGGCGTCCACCTCCACCGGCCGGCCGGTGACCAGGTCGATCTTCGTCGCCCAGTTGACCTTGGCGAAGGGTTCGGCGGAGATCAGCTTTCCGGTCTCGCGGTCGAGCACGTAGAAGAAGCCGTTCTTGGGCGCCTGCACCAGCACCTTTCGGGGCTTGCCGCCGATCTCAAGCGTCGCCGGCAGCATGTCCATGTTGGCGTCGAAGTCCCACTCGTCGCCGGGGTTGACCTGGTAGTGCCAGGCGTACTTGCCGGTGTCGGCGTCCAGGGCGACGATGGCGGCGGTGTAGAGATTGTCGCCCTGGCCGGCGCTGCGCAGGTTGCGGTCATAGGGCTGGGCGTTGCCGGTGCCGATGTAGACCCGGTTGAACTCCGGGTCGTAGGTCATGGCGTTCCAGACCACGCCGCCGCCGCCAGCCTTCCAGGCCTCGCCGTGCCAGGTGCTGGCGGCCTTGGCCTGGACCTCGTCCTCCGGCGTCCCGGGGCCCGGGACGGTGTGGAAGCGCCACAGCTGCTTGCCCGTCTTGGCGTCGTAGCAGGTGACGTAGCCGCGGGTGGGGACGACATCGCCGCCGCCGTGGCCGATCAGCACCTTGCCATTGAACAGCCGGGGCGGGCCGGTGATGAAGCGGTCGTCGCCGGGCTGGCCGGTGGCGACGCTCCAGGCCGCCTTGCCGGTCTTGGCGTCCAGCGCGATCAGCCGGCCGTCCATGGTGCCCACGAACACCCGGCCGTCGTCATAGGCCAGGCCCCGGCTGCCCCAGGCCCGGCGCAGCTTGAGGCCGGCAATCTCCGGGGACTTGGGATCGTAGCGCCAGAGCTGCTTGCCGGTCACCGCGTCGAGGGCGGTGACCAGGGCGTGCCTGGTGGCGAGATAGACCACGCCGTTGGCTTCCACCGGGGCGGTGACGCTGTGGCCGGGTTCCAGGTCGAAGGCCCAGGCCAGGCCCAGCTGGCTCACAGTGCCGGCGTTGATCGTCGCAAGCGGGCTGAATCCCTGCGAGCCCACCGTGCGGCCGAACTGGGGCCAGTTGGCCGGATCGGCGGCGGTCTGGTCACCGCCCGACGACAGCGGTTTTTGACAGCCGGTGAGGACGACCAGAGCCGCCGCCAGCGCCAGCGCTGCGCGCATCGAAGCCATTTGCTGTTTCCCCGACTGTGTTGCGCCAACATGGCGCGGCGGGTGGCGTCAACGCAAGCGGCGCTCAGCTGATCGGCCCGACCATCGCTTCGGTCACCGCCCACAGCCGTTCGGCGGCCTCCGGGTCGCGGGCGTGGGGGGCCCAGCCCTCCCACTTGTGGGTGTCGGGGCCGACCGGCAGGGACTCGGCGCAGTTCTCCAGATAAAGCCCGCCGACGCCGTCCAGTTCTGGCGCGACCGCCGCCCAGACGCTGGTCGCCGCCCCCTGCTCGGGCGTGCGGGTGTCGGCAACCGGCTGGCCGGTTTCGTCCAGCAGGCCGTTGAGGATCATCCGCTCGCGGGTGTTGTGGCGCTGCAGGCGGGTGATGATCGAGCCCGGCTGCAGGGCGTTGGCGGTCAGGCCCTGACGGGCGAACCTGCGGGTGAAGCCGACGGCATAGAGCACATTGGCGCTCTTGGACTGGCCATAGGCCTTGAACGGGTCCCAGGGCCGGTGACGGAAATGGATGTCGTCGAACTCGACCGCACTGCCCTTGTGGGCGGCGGAGGCCACCATCACCACCCGGGCCGGGCCTGCGCGGCGTAGCTGCGGCAGGACCGCGGTGATCAGCACCGCGTGGCCCACGTGGTTGGTGGCGAAGCGAAGCTCCCAGCCGTTGGGGCCGTGGGACTGGGGCGTGTTGCTGATGCCGGCATTGGCGATGAACACGTCGATGACCGGCGCTTCGGCCTGGAGCCAGCCGGCGCAGGCGCCCACCGACGTCAGGTCGGCCAGGTCCAGCTGCCCCACTTCGACCCGGGCGTTGGGCGTCTCGGCGCGGATCGCCGCGGCGGCGGTCTCGCCGGCGGCCAGGTCGCGCACGGCGATCAGCACTCGCGCGCCCACCTTGGCCAGCGCGCGGGCCGTCTCGTAGCCCAGGCCGGACGCGCCGCCGGTGACCACAATGGTCTTGCCCGAAAGGTCGTGGCCGGCCAGCACCTCATCCGCCGTGGCGGCGCGGGTGAAGCGCGAGGTGATCGGTCCGCTCAAAGCTTCGCCTCCGGGCAGAACCCCGACCGCTCGATCAAACCGTAGGCGGTCTCGCCGTCCCAGTCGCAGCGGACCATGCCATGGCTCATGGTGAAGCCGCGTTCGTTGTGGATGTTGCCGTAGGAGTGGTTGATGGTGTGCGCCGCCGTCTCGCCGGCGATTTCGATGGTCTCGCCGCCGACCCGCAGGCGGATGAGGAAGCGCTCGCCTGCATCCTGCAGGTGGGTGAGCCAGGGCGAGTCCAGAACCTCGGCCAGGTTTAGCTCGCCGTCGCCGGAGAACACGAAGCCCTCGCTGAAGCCCACCGTGCCGTCGGCGCGGGGAAACCGCATCAGGCCGAAGGCGCGGCCGGAGGGGAACAGGGCGGTGAGCCAGCTGTGGCCCAGCATGGCGGCGGTATTGCGCGGGCCCCAGCGATGGGTGCGCAGGCCCGTGCAGGCATAGCTCACCGTCTCGGCCCCCACCTGCACGGTGGCGGTTCCACGGAACAGCTGCTCATAGCGATCGCCGCCGATGAAGCCCATGCCCTCGGCGTCGGGGGGCAGACCGGCCTTGGTCAGCAGCGCGCCCTGGATCCAGGGGGGCGCGGCCATGATCGCCTCGAACGCAAAGGACGCCTCAACCTGCGGCGCCTCGGCGGCAGGGCCGGCGATCAGCCCCGCGGCGGTGGTGTCCCGCACCGGGCCGGCGAAACCGCCGGTCCAGCGCCGGAACGGGTCTTCGCAACGGAACGCCAGCCGCCCGCCGGTGGGCCGCTCCGAGGTGGTCCCGAACCCCTGGCCGAAATAGGCCAGGCGGCGACCGCCCGGCATGGCGATGGTGAACCGCTCGGCCCGCGCCGCCCACCCCAGGGCCGGGTCGCCGCCATAGGATCCGGCCGGGGCATTCAGGTGCTGATGGAGGATCGCGTGGCGGCCGTCGTCGGCGAAGATCCAGACGGCGTGGTTCTCGCCGAACCCCTCCACCGACGGTGGTTCCACCCGCGCGAAGTCCAGGGCCTGGGCCATGCCCCCGGTGTGATCAATGGTCATCGGCTGGTCTCCAGGCTCCGAATTCGGACGATGATATTCGGAATTCCCAAACTGGAAATCGAGCGTAGGGTGTTGGCGAGGAAATGGCTCGACCAAAAACCCAAGGAAACGGACATGGCTGATTTCGGTGGTTCCGGCGGATATGACCCCGCCCTGGATTTCTTCCTGCCCACCCGGCCGGAAAACCCGCTGATGCGCGACTCGGCCTCCTTCTGGGTGTCCGACGACGCGGGCCGGTTCGGATTTCCGCGCATGACCATCGAGGCGATCGCCGGCGTGTGGGACAATCGCGGCGTCGAGGCCAACATCGCCTTCCCGGACGGCCGGGTGCTGATCGGGGCCGGCGCTTTCCCCCCTTCGCCGGCCAAGAGCGCGGGCGGCAAGACGGTGACGCTGAACGCCGGGCCGCTGACCTTCGAGATCATCGAGCCGCTGAAGCATTGGAAGATGACCTTCGACGGCCAGGCCTATGAAACCACCGCCCAGAAGCAGATCGCCGGCGAGACCACCGGGCCCATGCGCCATGTGAAGATCGAGATCGACGCTGTCATGGCCGCGCCGCCCTGGTCTCCGGGCGAGCAGTCGCAGGATCAGTCCACCGCACTGGCGGTGGGGGCGATCGGTGGCCATCGCCACGAGCAGCTGTTCGTCTGCACCGGCGTCTTCCAGGTCGAGGGCGAGGCGGCCATGGACTTCGCCGGCCGCGGTCTGCGGGTGCGCCGCTACGGCCATCGCGACGTGGGCGAGTTCCCGGGCCATTGCTGGCAGTCGGCGGTGTTTCCGTCTGGAAGGGCCTTCGGCTCCCTGGCCTTCCCGCCGCGCAAGGACGGCACGCCGGCCTATAACGACGCCTTCGTGTTCGAGAATGGACGCAAGGTCTACGCCAAGGTGGTCGAGGCGCCCTGGATGACCACGATCGTGCCTCATGGTGGGGCCTGCGACGTGGTGCTGGAGACCTCCGAGGGCCGTCGGATCACCATCGAAGGCCGCACCCACGACACCACCTACATCACCGAGGGCAACCCGATGTTCGGCAACTGGACGCCGGGCGGGGTGGTCAAGCTGCCGTTCCACCAGGGCGGCGCCCACTACACCTGGGACGGCGAGAGCGCCTACGGGATGATCGAGCGCTCGCTGCCGTTGGAGCAGATGAAGGGGTAGCTGTCAGACGGCGGCCGGGAGACGTCGGAGATCTGAGCGTCAGTTGTCGGACTCGCCGTTCCAGGGGGCCGCAGACTCGGCGACCGCCGTGGCGCGCGGCAACTGCAGGGCGTCGCGCAGGGCCTGGTTGATCCGGGTCTGCCAGCCGGGCCCGGACGCGCGGAACGCCGCCAGCACGTCCGGGTCGAGCCGCAGCTTCACGGCGATCTTGGCGTCCGGTTTCGGCGGCCGCCCGCGCCGGCGCTTTCGCATCTCTTCCCAGGCGTCGACGAAGGCGTCGCCCAGCACCTCGCGGGCCGGCCGGGCGCGGGCGAAGTCCTCCTCGGTCCATTCGGGGTTGTCGGGGTCGTCCAGGTCAGGCTCCGGCAGCGCCGCCAGGCGAGCTTCGATCTCATCGCGAGGCTTAGGGGACATGGCGACGATACTCCCTCAAATGCGCCCGGCGCAGACTGAACACCCGCATCACGCCTGTTCTCGGTAAGGTGAAGGCGACGCTGTGGGGCAAGCCGTCGAGCAGGCCGAAACCCCGAAACCGGGCCTCGCCGTAGGCTGCGCGGTGGTCTTGCTCCACCCCTTCGAGCTCCAAATCGGCCGCCCGCGCCAGCGACACGCCGTGTTTCGCGATATTGGCGGCGTCCTTGGCCGGATCGAATTCGATCTCCACGGATTAAGTGTACCCCCGCTGGCGAAGGGCCGCAAGAATTAAGCGGGGGTACGACAGTGCGGTCGGGTGCACGAACAAACGCCAGGCCGTTCGAGGCCGCGACGCCGCAAGGCCTACGTCGGTCAGCGTTTTTTTCAACTGGCGGCCGGCGCCTGTCCGGGCCGGCCTAGCGGCGCGGGACCCGGACATTTTCATGCGTATTGTCATAACCTTATGGATGTTCCAGAGCTTCGAGATCCCATCGCCAGGCGCCAACCGGGGCGCCAACCGGTTGGCGCCCACTGGCGGCGCCGGCGGGGTTCAGGGCGGGATGAACGATGAGAACAAACAAAGAATATCACAGCTGCGCCACAAGGCAAGTTTTTCCGTGCAGGTCCGCTGACGGCGCGGCGGGAATGCAGCCGGCGGTTCGGCGGCCGCGGTCCGCCGGTTGGCGCGACCGCCACATCCGCGCTTCAATTCCTGATCAAAACGCGCATATTGCCCGGCGCCTCAGAGGAGACCCGCCATGACCGACGACGACCGCCATATCGAAGCCATCGCCGACGACGCGCAGCGCTACTGGCTGGATGAGGGTTTCTCAGAGGGCGGGGTGATCCGCCAGGTGGACTACGCCAAGGCTTCGCAAGGTGTTCACCCGAGCCTGGCCGGCATCAAGATCGTCGATTGCGACACCCACTTCTCCGAGCCGCCGGACCTGTTCACCACCCGCGCGCCGGCCAAGTTCAAGGACAAGGTGCCCTATCACCGTCACGTGGGCGGGCGTGACCGCTGGTACGTGGGCGACAAGGATTTCGGCGCCTGGGGCGGCGGCTGCGTGATCGGCGCCGACAACAACAAGCTGTTGGGCCGGCTATCCTATCCCAGCATGGACCAGGGCCACCCCGGCTCCTACCAGCTGAAGCCGCGCCTGAAGGCGATGGACGAGATGGGAATCTACGCTCAGATCTGTTACCAGAATTCCGGCGTCACCCAGGCGGGCTCGCTGATGGCGCTGGGCGACAATGACCTCGCGGTCACCATCCTGCAGATCTACAACGACGCGGCCGCCGAGCGGCAGGTCGAGTCCGGCCAGCGCGTGTTCACCCTCGCCCACCTGCCGATCTGGGACCAGAAGGCGATGATGGCCGAGGCGCGTCGCGCTATCGATATGGATATCAAGGGCTTCGTGCTGCCCGATCTGCCCGAGCGCTACGGGGTGATCCCGTCGTTCCTGGACGACTACTGGACGCCGCTGTTCGAGCTGTGCGAGGCGACCGGCGCGCCGATCAACTTCCACCTGAACGCCGCAATCGATCCGGGGGGTCTGACCTGGAAGGGCTTTGGCTTCGAGCAGACCCTGTCGGTGGCCTCGATGATGTTCTCCCTGGGCAACGCTGCCACCATCGGCAACTTCATGGTCTCCGGCCGGCTGGACCGGCATCCGAAGCTGAAGATCGGCATGATCGAGAGCGGCATGGGCTGGGTGCCCTACTGCATCGAGGCTCTGGAGCACCAGTTCGACGAGATGCTGCCCAAGCAGGCCAAGAACCTGCAGAAGCGCCCCTGGCAATATTTCAAGGACAATTTCTGGATCACCTACTGGTTCGAGACGTCGGCGCCCAAGCTGCTGCTGGAGACCGTGGGCGTCGACAAGGTGCTGATCGAGACCGATTTCCCCCACCCGGTGTCGCTGTATCCCGGCGTCCAGGAGCACTTTGCCGACACCCTGGGCGGCTATAGCTACGAGGTGCGCAAGAAGGTGCTGCAGACCAACGCCACCTACCTCTACAACCTGCCGTTCTGACCGCCGCCAACCACCCGACCGTCAAACGGAGGAAGTATCCATGCTTAAGGGCGCGCGCCTGCTGATGACCGGCATGACGGGGCAGGTGGGGTCGTCGCTCGCCCGCCTGCTGTCGCCGCACAATGAGATCTCCGGCCTGGCGCGATTTTCCAAACCGGGCTCGCGCGAAGCGGTGGAGGCGTTGGGGGTCAGGCCCATCGCCTGTGACTACACCTCGGGGGATTTCACCGGCGTGCCGGATGATTTCGACTATGTGCTGCACGTGGCCGCCGACACCTGGCCCGAGACCATGGATGGGGGCGTCACCCAGAACGCCGAGGGCGCAGGCCTGCTGTTCAATCACTTCAAGAAGGCCAAGGCCTGGATCTACGTCTCCACCACCGGGGTCTACTGGGATCACCCGGACGCTTGGCACCGCTACAAAGAGACCGACCGCTGCGGTGGCTCGACGCGGATCAGCACACGGTTTCCCTATGGGACGACCAAATACTGTGGCGAGGCGGTGGCGCGGACCTTCTCACGGCTGCACAATGTGCCGCTGACCATCCCGCGGCTGAACTGGTCCTATGGCAGTGGCGGCCACGGCGGCCTGCCAGTGATGTTGATCAGCCAGATGCTGGCTGGCAATGCGATCAACCGCCACCCGGATTGGGAGTTCGTCGGCGGGCCGATCCACGACACCGACATGGCCGAGCACATCGAGGGCTTCTTCGCCGGCGCCACGGTGGGTGGCACTATCACCAACTGGGCCGGCGATGACGCGGTCAGCGTCGAGCAGCTGATCCCATGGCTTTCCGAGACCACCGGCGTGGCCCACAGCTTCAACGTGACCAAGGAGGCCAGCGCCTATCCGCGGGCGACGGACAATTCCAAGCGCGTCTCCCTGGTGGGCGAGTGCAAGGTGAAATGGCAGGACGGCCTGCGCCGGGTGCTGACCGAGCGGTTCCCGGACCTGAAGCTCAAGACCGTCGCCTGATGGTTTGAACGGTGGCGGCCATGACGATGTACGGCGACCTATCCGTCCCCCTTGGGCTACGAGATGCAAGCATTTGGGTCGTAGCTGCGAAGGCGATGATTTGCGTTCCGCAACCCTTCCCCCTCGATGGGGGAAGGGCAGGGTTGGGGGTGTATCCGCTGGGTTTGAAAGCTCAGTCCGGGAGGGCTTGGCGTCAAACGGGGCTGGTCGGCGGAGTCACTGCGAACACCCCCATCCCCGACCCTTCCCCCATAGAGGGGGAAGGGGGATCGCGGCTTGCAGATCACGTCCTTGGCTTGGTGGCGTCCAACGAACGACCGGTGGTGACGATATGCCTGACCTGAACCCCGCCCGCGTCATCGAGACAGCCCAGGCCATGGCCGGCCTCAACGACTTCGGCGGCGACGAGTTCCATGAGCCCCTGGCCGTGCTGCTGGCCGCGGTCGCCGCGGAGTCCGGCGTCGCCCCCGAGCGTTACCCCGAGGTGGAGGGCGCCATCGCCCACAGTCTGCACAACCGGCTGAAGATCATCGAGGACCGCAAGCGCTTTCCCGGCATCGCCCGGGAGGTGATCGAAAAGCCGCTGTTCATCCTCGGCCTGCCCCGCAGCGGCACCACCCTGATGCAGGCGCTGTTGGCCGCCGATCCCAAGGCGCGCAGCACCCTGCACTGGGAGCTGCTCAATCCCTCGCCGCCGCCGGAGACCGCCACCTACCGCACCGATCCGCGCATCGCCTTGGCCCACGCCCAGGTGGAGAGCCTCAACGCCTCGGCGCCCGGCATGCGCGTGCGCCACCCCATCGATGCGCTGCTGCCGGAGGAGTGCGGGCGGCTGTTCGACATGGCGGTGATGAACCAGGGCGCGGTGGGCAACTATTACGTGCCCTCCTACCTCAACTGGCTGCTGGGCTGCGACTACCGCGACGCCTATCCGATGCACAAGCGGTCGCTGCAGCACTTTCAGCACCGCCACAAGGGCAGCCACTGGGTGCTGAAGTCGAATAAGCACATGTTCACCCTTGAACGATTGTTCGAGACCTACCCCGACCTGCGCCTGGTGTGGGTGCACCGCGACCCGGCCCAGACCATGCCGTCCCTGTGCAGCTTCATCAAAACCACCCGCGGCCGCTTCACCCCCGACTTTGACCCGCGGGGGCTGGGACCGGAGTGGACCACCATGCAGGAGATCGCGCTCCGCCGGGGCCTGTCGTCGCGCGACCGGCTGGGCGTCGAGGCGCAGATCTGCGACGTCAGCTACTATGATGTGATGGCCGACCCGGCCGGTGCCATCGAGCGGATCTATCAGCACTTCGCCATGCCGTTCGACGACAGTGTCCGTGCCGGGGTGCTGGGCTGGCTGGCGGCCAATCCCCAGGACAAGTTCGGCCGCCACGCCTATGCTGCGGAGGACTTTGGCCTGAACGCGGCGACGTTGCGCGAGCGGTTCGGCTTCTACACCGACCGGTTCAAGGTCGGTCCCGAACAGGGAGGTTCCTGATGTCCGAGGCCGCGGGTTTCGCCATTCCGTCGCATGTTCCGCCGGGGCTGGTGCTGCTGCCGGACTATCTGGAGCCCAACACCCTGGCCGACCCCTTCAGCCGCGCGGCCGAGGCCTTCGAGTCCCTGCCGCGGGTATTCTACGATCCGCGCCCGTCACCGGGCCTGCACGACGGGGTGTGGGTGGTCACCCGCTATGCCGACGTGCGCGAGGTCTATCAGAACTCGGAGCTCTATTCGACGCACGAGGTGCTGCGCTTCCAGAGCCTGGTGGGCGAGACCTTCACCCTTATCCCCCAGGCGGTGGATCCGCCGGAGCATGGCAAGTACCGGCTGATGCTCAACCCGTGGTTCTCGCCGAAGAAGGTGGGGGAGCTGGAGCCGCAGATGCGCGGCGTCATCGGCGAGCTGATCGACAGCTTCGAGGCCAAGGGCGAATGCGACGCCGCCTTCGACTTCGGCCGCATCTTCCCGGTCAGGGTGTTCCTCAACCTGATGGGCTTTCCGGCCGCCATGCTGGAGGCGTTCCTGGAATGGGAATACGCCCTGCTGCACAACCGCGGCGACGTGGTGCGCATGAAGTGGGGGATCACCAACGCCATCGCCTACCTCAGGGCCTTCGTGGCGGAGACCAAGGCCAATCCCCGCGACGACCTCACCAGCCACATCGTCCATGCCCAGCTGGAGGGCCGGCCGATCACCGACGATGAGATCATCGGCACGATGTTCTTCCTGTGGATTGGCGGCCTGGACACGGTGGCGGCCACCTGGGCGCTGATGATCCGCCGGCTGGCCCTGGACCCGGCGCTGCAGCAGTCCCTGCGCGAGAACCCCGAGGTGATCCCGGAAGCGCTGGAGGAGTTCCTGCGGGTGCAGCCGATCGTCAACTCCGTGCGCCGCGCCAAGGCCGACCATGGCATCGGCGACATCACCGTGAAGAAGGGCGACTCGGTGTTGACCTACAACATGACCGGCAACTTTGATCCGGCCGAGTTCGAGGACCCCAGGACGCTGCGCTTCGACCGGACGCAGAACCGCCATTTCACCCTGGCCGGCGGCCCGCACCGCTGCATCGGCTCGCACCTGGCCAGACGTGAGCTGCGCATCGCCCTGGCCGAATTCCTGCGCCGCGTCCCGCCCTTCCGCCTGAAGCCCGGCGCCGACCTCACCGTTCACCCCGGCCTGATCGCCGCGCCGCATGTGCCGGTGGTTTGGGGGGTGGGGTGAGGCCTACCCCTCCGCCGCCAGCCGCTCGGCCAGCAGTTTCGCCAGCACCGGCTTCTTGACCTTCTCGCTGTCGGTGCGCGGCACGTCGTCGGGGGAGAGCACGATGATCCGTTTGGGCACCTTGTAGTCGGCCAGTTCCTTCTTCAGCGCCGCCTTCAGGGCCGCCTCGTCGAGGATGGCGCCGAGGGCCGGCAGCACCACGGCGCAGACCATCTCGCCCAGGCGCGCGTCGGGCAGGCCGAGCACCGCGGCCTCGACCACGCCGGGCATGGCCGCCAGCAACAGCTCCACCTCGCGGGGGGCGACATTGGCCCCGGCGGTCTTGATCATCTCATTGCGGCGGCCGTTGAAGAACAGATAGCCGTCGGCGTCGATGATGCAGAAGTCGCCGGTGTGGAACCAGCCGTCGGCGTCGAAGCTCTCCGACCGGTCCTTCTTGTAGTAGCCGATCATCAGCGAATAGCCGCGGATGCACAGCTCGCCCTCCACCCCGGCGGGCAGGGTTTCACCGGAGACCGGATCGACAATCTTGCGCTCGACGCCGGCGATCGCCCGGCCGAAGGAGCCGACCTTGCCGGGGGGCAGGCGTCCGTCGAAGAACTCCTTGGAGTGGGGCCCCAGGCTCTCGGACATGCCGAGC
>CAXNKO010000018.1:0-11581 GCA_964202685.1 Caulobacterales bacterium | reverse complement strand
ACTGCGCCCAGAGCTCGTTGATGCGCCGCCAGGCGTGGCGCCGGATCCAGTCCCGGGCGATACCATTCGCCGCCACCAGACAGGCCCCGCCCGCCTCATCGCGCACCGCCGCCTGCCCCAGCCAGGAGCCGAAGGTGGCCTCCCCCAGCTCGTGCTTGAGCACTTGGCACGCCTTGGTCCAGACCGCCCCCCCGGGCGCTTCCGCAACTGCCCCCACATGACCCCCAGTCGTCATCGTCCCCACCTTGGCGCGCTCGCCCGCTGCGGGGCGCGAGCCCCGTGTTGCGAACTTAATTTTTAAGCAAACACAAACCCTTACGTGCCGGATGCATGTCGCCCCGCCAGCGCCGTTCAGGTCTTCAAAAAAGCAGATTGGTTACGTCTCTAAGGCCCCAGACTAGTCAGGGGCGAAGAGGGGTCAATTGGGATTCTTTCCCTTGCCGGGCGATATTTTTGTTGACTCGCCGCAGGCCCAATCAAGGCAAGGGAAAGAGGCAAATGAACGTCAGCGAGCTGAGTGATTTCGCCGCAGCGGCACCGTATTTCACGGCGCCCGCACGGGGCCGCGATCATCCCCAAACCGGGGCGTCGCGGTCAGTTTCACGATCGGGCGGAGGGCGCGGGCCGCGGCGATGCGGCCCGTCCCGCGCGGCTCAGGCGGCCGAGAGCTTCTTCAGCTGCGCGGCCAGGCGGGAGACCTTGCGGGCGCCGGTGTTCTTGTGGACCACGCCCTTGGAGACGGCGCGCATCAGTTCGGATTCCGCCTCGACGAAACAGGCCTTGGCCTGGACCGCGTCACCGGCGGTGACCGCCTCGTCGAAGCGCCGCAGGTAGGTGCGGACCCGCGAACGGCGCGCCTTGTTGACTTCGGTGCGGCGTTCGATCTTGCGGACCGCCTTCTTGGCGCCGGGGTTGTTGGCCATTCGTCAGCTCTCAAACAGGGATCGCGCCCGGCGACGCGGGCGGGGAAATTCGGAGGCGCGGATATAGGGGAACCACCGGGTGCGGTCAATGCTGGCCACTGTCCTGTTTGCGCGGGGCGCCGGAGACAGAGTCTAGGCTGACGCGTCCTGCAGGTCTGCGAGCGTCGCCATGAGCGTCAGGGGGTCCCAGGCGGACCGCTCCATCCCGAGCGCCAGATAAAACGCCGCCGCATCCTTGGAGATTGCGTGAACCAGCAGGCCGCGAACGCCGATGTACGCTGCGGCTTGCGACGTGCGATGCACCGCATCGCGGAACAGCGCGCGGCCCAGCCCCTGGCCCTGGCGGTCCTGAGCGAGCGCCATCCTGGCCAGGACGACGACAGGAACCGGATCGGGCATGTTTCGCCGCAGCCGCCCCGCCGCTTCGGCGTTGGCGACCGCCCCCGACGCCAGGGCATAGTAGCCCAGCACGGCTGCGCCATCGGTCAGGATATAGGTCCGTGAAGCGCCGCTGATCTGATTGGCCCGGCTGCGGCGCCGCAGCCAGTCGTCCAGGGATGCGACGCCTGACGTGAACGACGTGACGTCGTCACCGTCCGAGATTGGGCGCGGCGGCAGAAGCGTCAAGCTATTCCCACGGCGCCGGCGTCCGCATGGTCTTGCGCAAGCGCTCGTTCGCCTGGGGCGGCGCGTCGAGGCGCGCCAGGAAGTCCTTGAAGGCGTCGGCGCCGACGATGAACAGGGTGCGATCCAGCAGCGCGTCCTCGGCGGCGCGCTGCGCGGCCTCAAGCACGAAGTCGGTGCGGCTCCTGCCGGTCAGCTCCGCCGCGCGGTCGATCATGTCACGCACCTCGCGCTTGATGCGGAAATTCAGGGTGTCGCGTTTCACCGCAGCGTTCATGACTGCACCATAGCACGGTGTAATGACGCCGTCATTACGGGCGCGCCGATTATCGCGCCTTGAACACCGCCTTCCGCTTTTCGGCGAAAGCGGCCATGCCCTCGCTCTGATCCTCGAACGCGAACAGGGAGTGGAACAGCCGCCGCTCGGTCTTCACCCCCTGGCTGAGCTGGGTCTCGAAGGCCGCGTTGACCAGTTCCTTGGCCATCATCACCGCCAGGGGCGAAAGCGCCGCGATGGTCCTGCCGGCCTTGAGCGCGGTGTCGATCAGCTCGGCGGCGGGGACCACCCGCGAGACCAGGCCGCAACGCTCGGCCTCGGCGGCGTCCATCATCCGGGCGGTGAGCACCATGTCCATGGCCTTGGACTTGCCGGCGAAGCGCGGCAGGCGCTGGGTGCCGCCGGCGCCGGGCACCACGCCGAGATTGATCTCCGGCTGGCCGAATTTGGCGGTGTCGGCGGCGATGATGAAGTCGCACATCATCGCCAGTTCGCAGCCGCCGCCGAGCGCGAAGCCGGCCACCGCGGCGATCACCGGTTTGCGGCAGCGGCTGACGGCCTCCCAGTTGCGGGTGATGAAGTCTTCCTTGAACACGTCGGCATAGGACTTGGTCGCCATCTCCTTGATGTCGGCCCCGGCGGCGAAGGCCCGCTCGGAGCCGGTGATCACCATGCAGCGCACCGCGTCGTCGGCCTCGGCGGCGGCCAGGGCGGCGGTGAGTTCGTCCATCAGGGCGCCGTTGAGCGCGTTCAGGGCCTCGGGCCGGTTGAGGCGGATCAGGGTCACCCCGTCGGCGGTTTCCACGATCAGCGTCTGATAGCCCATGGCGTCTCTCCTTGCCCGCGAGGCCCCGCGTTTAAGGCCCCTCGACCGAATAGCCAAGGGCGCGAAGCTGGGCCGGCAGCCCCCCCTTGCCCACCAGGTGGCCCACCCCCACCACCACCACCGTGCGGCCCGACCCGGCCAGGCGTTGGCGCAGCACGGGCATCCAGCGGGCGTTGCGGTCGGTGAGGAAACGCTTGAAGACCACCGGCGAAGCGCGCTTCAGCGGCGCCAGCGCCTCCCGGTCGATGGCGGCGGTGTCGCCGGACATCCAGGCCTGGACCAGGGCCGCGAACTGCGATGGCCGGGCCTCCATCTCCGCCAGGGTCTGCCGCAGCGAGGCGATCTGTTCGGGTCGGGGCGCGCCGGAGAACAGGGCGATCTGCTCCGTCACCGTCTCGAACGCCCGCCGCTGCACGGCGGGGCCGAGCTCCGCCGCCAGGCTCTGCTCGACCCCGTGCTCGGTCCGCCCGCCGTCCCGGCGGTAGGCGGCCTCGGCCAGCGCCACCTCGGCCAGCCAGGGCTGCAGCCGGTCCAGCAGCGGCAGGGAGGCGCCATACTGCTCGGCCACCCGGGCGAGCCGCGCCCGATCGGCGGGCTTGAGCAGGGCCGACAGGGTTTCGCCCGGGGGCAGGACGCCGGCCCGGGCCGCCAACCGGCCGGCCTCGTCGTTGCTGGCCGGGTCCACCGGAAGCTCGAACCAGAGATCGTCCGCGGTCTGCATCGCCCGGACCAGGGCGGCGGGCTTCCAGGCCAGACCCGGCGGCAGCACATGCACCGAACCGAACAGCAACAGCTCGGAGTCCGCATCGCGGACCGTCCACACCGGTGGCTGGGCCTGGGCGGCGCCAGCCGCCAGCAGGGCGGCGAACGCCAGGCCAAGGATCATCCGCGTGGCCGGGCGCCGGATCATCGCTGGCAGGCCGGACAGTGGAAGGTGGAGCGGCCGGACTGGACGTCCCTGGCCACCGTCCCCTTGCAGCCGCGGGTGGGGCAGGGTTCACCCTCGCGGCCGTAGACCCGAAAGCTGTGCTGAAAATAGCCCAGGGCGCCGTCGGCGGCGGCGTAGTCGCGCAAGGTGGAGCCGCCGGCCTCGATGGCTTCGCCGAGCACCTCGCCGATCGCCTGGGTCAGGCGCACGATCGCGGCGCGCCCCACCGCCCCGGCCGGCGAAACCGGCGAGATCCGGGCCCGGTGCAGCGCCTCGCAGACATAGATGTTGCCGAGGCCGGCCACCACCCGCTGATCCAGCAGCAGGGTCTTGGGCCCCTGGCGCCGCCCGGCGAAGGCCGCGGCCAGATGGTCGGCGTCGAAGGCCGCCGACAGGGGCTCCGGCCCCAGGCCCGCGAACCAGGGGTGGGCGCCCAAGGCCTCGGCGGCGATAAGCGCCATGTAGCCGAACCGGCGCGGGTCGTAATAGGTGACCTTGGCGCCGGCCTCGGTCTCGAACACCACATGGGCGTGGCGGGGGTCCGGATCGGCGGCGTAGTGGAACTCCCCCGGCCGCAACGCGCCCTCGGCTCGGGCGATTTCGAAGCGGCCGCTCATCCCTAAGTGCATGACCAGGATGTCGCCCCGGTCCAGGGGCGCCAGCAGATACTTGGCCCGGCGCTGCAGCCCAAGCACGGTGGCGCCGGTCAGCCGCTGCACGAAGTCCGGCGGGAAGGGAAATCGCAGGTCGGGCCGGCGGGCTTCGACCCGGGCCAGGCGCGCGCCGGCCAGCACCGGCTCCAGGCCGCGGCGCACTGTCTCGACCTCGGGAAGCTCCGGCATGGATGCGGTGTGCCTCGGCCGGCCGCTGGGATCAAGCCGCGGGCTCGCGCTGGCGTGGGGGCGGCGCGGCGGCTATGAGCATGGCCATGACCGGGCCTTCCGCCACCTTCGGCTACCAGGACGTCGATGCCGCCGCCAAGCCCGGGCTGGTGCGCGGCGTGTTCGACCGGGTGGCGCGCCGCTACGATCTGATGAACGACCTGATGAGCGCGGGCGTGCACAGGCTGTGGAAGGACGCCGCGGCGGCCCGGCTCAATCCCCAGCCCGGCGAGCTGATCGTCGACTGCGCCGGGGGCACCGGCGACATGGCCCGGCGGCTTTCGCGCCTGGCGCGCCGCGCCCAGCTGCGCCGCGGCGGCGATGACGCGCGGATCATGGTGGTCGACTATAACGCCGAGATGATCGCCGCCGGCCGCGACAAGGGCTCCGAGCCGGAGATGGCCTGGGCGGTGGGCGACGCCCAGCGCCTGCCGCTGCCGGACGGGACGGCCGACGCCTATGTGATCGCCTTCGGGATTCGCAACGTCACCGACCTGGGCGCGGCGTTGCGGGAGGCGCGCAGGGTGCTCAAACCCGGCGGGCGCTTCCTGTGCCTGGAGTTCTCAAGGCCGGTCACCGAGCCGCTGCAGAAGGCCTATGACGCCTTTTCCTTCAAGGTGATCCCGGCCCTGGGCGCGGCGGTGGCCGGGGACCGCGCGTCCTATCAATATCTGGTGGAGAGCATCCGCCGCTTCCCCGACCAGGGACGGTTCGCGGCCATGGTCGCCGAGGCCGGCTTTTCGCGGGTGAGCTGCACCAACTACTCCGGCGGGGTGGCGGCCCTGCACCAGGGCTGGGCGATCTAGAGCGTGACAGCTTCAAGTGGATACCGGTTGAAGCGCCCGTCACGCTCTACACTTTTGAAGATAGACCCTTTTTATCCGGATCAGGTGACGCCACCTGATCCGGTAAGGGTCTAGGAGAATGGGCGGGCTCGCGGCCCTGGGGCGGTTGATCGGCGCGGGGCTCACCCTGATCCGCAACGACGCCCTGCTGCCGCGGGAGCTGGAGGCGATGTATCCGCCGCCGGCGCGCACGGCGGCGGGTCTGTTGCATCTGCTGGCCGGCCGCGGGGCCCGCGACGGCCGCCCCGGCGAGCGGTTGGCGCGGTCGCTGGAGCGGCTGGGTCCGGTGGCGATCAAGCTTGGCCAGCTTCTGTCCACGCGCGCCGACATCATCGGGGTCGAGTTCGCCCAGGATCTTTCGCGGCTGAAGGACCGTCTGGCGCCGTTCCCGATCGAGATCGCCAGGCGCCAGGTGGAGGCGGGCCTCGGGCGGCCGGTGGAAAGCTTGTTCGAGGACTTTGGAGCGGCGGTGGCCGGGGCGTCCCTGGCCCAGGCCCATGAGGCGCGGCTGGCCGATGGCCGGCGGGTGGCGGTCAAGGTGCTGCGGCCCGGCATCGCCCGGCGGGTGGCGGCCGATGCGGCGGTGTTGCGGCTGGCCGCCCGGCTGGTGGCCAGGCTGTCGCCGGCGGCGCGCCGGCTGGAGCCCAGGGCCTTCGCCGAGACGGTGATCCGCGCCACCGAGTTGGAGCTCGACCTTCGCCTGGAGGCCGCGGGCGCAGATGAACTGGGCGAGGTGATGGCCCGGGACGGCTATATGGACGCCCCCAAGGTGGTCTGGGATGGGGTGGGCAAGGGCGTCCTGACCCTGGCGTGGGCGCAGGGCGAGGCCCTGTCGGACCCGGCGTCCCTGGATCAACCGGGGCTGGACCACAGGCGGCTGGCCGACAATCTGATCCGGGCCTTCCTGGCCCAGGCCCTGGACCACGGTGTGTTCCACGCCGACCTGCATGAGGGCAATCTGTTCGTGGCCCCGCCGGCGCGGGTGATGGCGGTGGATTTCGGGATCATCGGCCGGTTGGGGGCGGCCGAGCGCCGCTATCTGGCCGAAATCCTCTGGGGTTTCCTGGAGCGGGATTACGAACGGGTGGCGCGGGTCCATTTCGAGGCGGGATATGTGCCCGAAACCCACAGCGTCGCCGCCTTCGCCCAGGCGCTGCGGGCGGTGGGTGAGCCGGTGTTCGGCCGCGCCGCCAGCGAGGTCTCCATGAGCCGGGTGCTGATCCAGCTGTTCGAGATCACCGCCCTCTACGACATGCGCCTGCGCCCTGAGCTGGTGCTGCTGCAGAAGACCATGATGACCGTGGAGGGCGTGGCCCGGCGCATCTATCCCGAGCACGACATCTGGGCCGCCGCCGAGCCGGTGGTGCGCCGCTGGATCCTGCGCGAGCTGTCGCCGGCGGCCCAGGTCCGCCGCTTCGCCGGCGAAGCCGCGGACGCCCTGCGCGCCATCGCCCGCTACGCCCAGGCGCCGCCGGCGGCCCCCGTCGAGGCGCCGGAGCCCCCGCGAGGGGGACTCCTCTGGTTTACCCTGGGCGCCCTGGCCTCGGGCGTGGCGTTCGTCCTGGCGGCCTGGCTGCTCTGACCGATCAGCCTTCGTCGCGGCCCGCCCCGCCGCGCCGTGCGGCCTGGCGTCCGGCGGCGCGGTCCTTCTGTTCGCGCCAGTAGGCCGCGCCGTCGTCGGGCTTGAACATGGTCTTGAGCAGGCCCGCCTTGTCAGCCACGGCGAAAGTGTTGGCCTTGGCGTCATAATAGAGGGTGTCGCCGTTCGGCCGCGCCAGGGTCTCGGCCCCGGCCGGCGGACGGCTGACGAAGGCGTGGGCCTTGCGCACATAGGCCTCGACGTCGGCGGCGCCGAAATCCGCGCCGTTGCGTTCAAAGCCGCGCTCGGCGCCCGCCTCGGCCGAATAGCGCCGGGTGGCCGCCCACAAGGCCTTGCCGTCGATCTTCAGGGCGGGTTCTCCGCGATGGTCGATGCCGGCGGCGGCGGCCGAGGCCCGATCGCCGCGATCCTCCCGGGCGGGAGGCGCCGCCGCAGCCCCCGTGTCGGCGAACGATTGTGGCGTTTCTCGATCGTTCCGCGCCACGGCGGAGGGGCCGTTGTCGCAGGCGCCAAGCGCCAGGACCGCCCCCAGCGCCAACCCAAGACTTCTGTTCATTCCCGTCATCCCATGAGCTCCTATCACGGCGTTAGGAACAAATTAAGAACACACAAAAACGCGCTTGTCGAGTCCATTGCGCGGGACGGTTGATCCTGCGGCGCGGCCTCCGTCTTGCACGGCGTTGGCCAAGCCCGACGACTGAGCGGGGTTTGGCCTCGGGCCCCATTCTGGCGTAAGGGAAGCGCGTTCGATGAGGGGGCGACAGCCTTTGGACGAAAAACGGGTTCTGCTGATCGTGGGCGGCGGCGTCGCGGCCTATAAGGCGCTGGAGCTGGCGCGGCTGCTGCGCAAGGCCGGTGTCGCGGTGCGACCGGTGCTGACCGCCGCGGGGGCGGAATTCGTCACGCCGCTGTCGCTGTCGGCGCTGTGCGAGGACAAGGTCTATTCGGAGCTGTTCTCGCTCACCGACGAGGCGGAGATGGGCCACATCCAGCTGTCGCGCCAGGCCGACCTGATCGTGGTCGCCCCGGCCACCGCCGACCTGATGGCCAAGGCGGCGCACGGCCTGGCCGGCGACCTGGCCTCCACCACCCTGCTGGCCACCGACAAGCCGGTGCTGATGGCGCCGGCGATGAATGTGCGCATGTGGACCCATGCCGCCACCCAGCGGAACCTGGCCGCCCTGAAGGGTGACGGGGTGAGTTTCGTCGGACCGGACGAGGGCGCCATGGCCTGTGGCGAGTTCGGCCCCGGCCGCATGGCCGAGCCCCAGGCGATCTTCGAGGCGATCATCGCCGCCCTGACCGGCCCCGCCGCCCGCCCGCTGGCCGGCAAGCGCGCCATCGTCACCGCCGGTCCCACCGCCGAGCCCATCGATCCCGTGCGCCTGCTCACCCACCGGTCCAGCGGCAAGCAGGGCTACGCCATCGCCGCGGCCCTGGCTGGCCTTGGCTGCGACGTGACCCTGGTGTCCGGCCCCACCGCCCTGGCCGCCCCGGCGGGGGTCCGGCGGGTCGATGTGGAGACCGCGCGCCAGATGCTGGCCGCCTGCGAGGCGGCGCTGCCCGCCGACATCGCCGTCTGCGTGGCCGCCGTCGCCGACTGGCGGCCACAATCCTGCGACGAGGCCAAGATCAAGAAGGGCGACGCCTCGCCGACGCTGACCCTGGTGGAGAACCCCGACATCCTGGCCACCCTGTCGAAGTCCAAGCCGCGGCCCCGGCTGGTGGTGGGCTTCGCCGCCGAGACCCATGACGTGGAGCGCTATGCGAAAGCCAAGCTGGCGCGGAAGGGCTGCGACTGGATCGTCGCCAACGACGTCAGCATCTCCGGGGTCATGGGCGGCGACAACAACATCGTCGCCGTGATCACCAGCGACGGCGTCGAGCGCTGGGAGCAGGCCGACAAGACCGAGGTGGCGCGCCGGCTGGCGGGACGGATCGCCGAGGCGCTGGCGTGAACCCGGTGATCGCGATCCGGCGCCTCGCCCATGGCGAGGGCCTGCCGCTGCCGGCCTATGAGACCGCGCTGGCGGCCGGCATGGACCTGCGCGCCGCGGTGCCCGAGGACGCGCCGCTGACCCTGCGGCCCGGCGAGCGGTTCGCCGTGCCCACCGGCCTGGCCATCGCCTTGCCGCCGGGGTTCGAGGCCCAGGTGCGGCCCCGCTCGGGCCTGGCCTTCAAGTCGGGGATCACCTGCCTGAATTCGCCCGGCACCATCGACGCCGACTATCGCGGCGAGCTGAAGGCGATCCTGGTCAACCTCGGCCAGGCGCCCTTCGAGATCCGGCGCGGCGACCGCATCGCCCAGATGGTCATCGCCCCGGTGGTCCAGGCCGTCTGGGCCGAGGTGGAGAACCTGGACGAGACCCAGCGCGGCGAGGGCGGTTTCGGCTCCACCGGCGGGCGCTGAGATCAGCTGGCGCCGTCGGGCGGAGCGATAAAGCCGCGCATATTCTCGTCGATGGCCTGGGCAATGGCGAGCAGGCGGCTGTCGCCCCCCGGCGGGCCGATCAGCTGGGCGCCCACCGGCAGTCCGCCCGAGGTCAATCCCGCCGGGACCACCGTGGCCGGCAGGCGGCAGGCGGTGGCCAGGGCCGACCAGCACAGCATCGCCAGGTAGGGGGCGCTGGAGCCGTCGGAGAGCTTGAGCTTTCGGCTGGTCATCGGGCGGCGGTCGTGGGGAAAGGCCGGCAGCGGCGTCGCCGGGGTCATCACCGCGTCGAAGCGCGCGAACACCTCGACCATCTGGTGGCGCAGCCGCATGCGCACGGCGTCGGCGGCCATCCACTCCCGGTGGGTGGCGGTGTAGGCCCGCACCAGCCTGGCGGTGGCGAACGGCCCGCCGCCAGTGGCCTGCAGCAGGCCCGCGGCCCCGCGCATCAGCTCGAACTGGCGCATTTGCGCGTCGGGCAGATCCTCGCCGATCACCGCCCCCAGCAGAGTGACATAGGCCGAGATCAGCGCCGCGGCGTCCACCGGGCTCGCGACCAGCTCGACGCTCGCCCCGGCCTCCCCCAGGGCGCGGGCCAGGGCCTCCATCACGGTTCGTGACTGGGGGTCGAGGGGATAGTCCGGCGCATCCAGCCACAGCCCGATCCGCACGGCCTTGAGGTCGGCGGGCGGGGCCCTGGCCGTCAGCGGGCCGCTCTCCAGCACCGAGAGCAGCAGGCGCAGGTCGCGGGCCGAACGCGCCAGAGGCCCGATCACATTGAGGTCGCGCTCCACCCAGGAGCCGGGGCTGGGCGGCACATGGCCGCGCTGGGTCACCATGCCCCAGGTGGGCTTGTGGGCGAACACGCCGCAGAAACTGGCCGGCACGCGCAGGGAGCCGCCGATGTCGGAGCCGATCTCCAGGGCCGTGACCCCGGTCGCCACCGCCACGGCCCCGCCGCCGGAGGAGCCGCCGCAGGTGCGCGCCAGGTCCCAGGGGTTGTTGGTGACGCCGTAGAGCCCGTTGAAGGTCTGCCAGTCGCCGGCCATCACCGGCGTGTTGGACTTGCCCCAGATCACCGCCCCGGCGCGGCGGGCATGGGCCACGACCGTGGCGTCGGTCGCCTGACGCCGCCGCAGCTCGGCCAGGCCCGACGAGGCGGGCATCCCGGCCACGTCGATGGAGTCCTTCACGGTCATGGGCAGGCCGGCCAGGGGGCCCACCGCCTCACCCCTGACCCGCAGGTCGTCGATCGCCCTGGCCCGCTCCAGCGCCCGGGGCAGGTCGGCGGCGACCACGGCGTTGAGGGCCGCGTGGGTCTGTTCGTGGCGGGCCAGGGACTCTTTCAGCAGCTCCACCGCCCCGATCCGCCCGGACGCCAGCAGGGCGATCTGGCCGGTGGCGTCCAGGTCGAGGATATCGCTGCCGGCCATCAGGATTGGCCTCTGAACCCCAGCACGTCCTGCATGTCGTAGGACCCCGCGGGACGCCCAGCCAGCCAGACCGCGGCGGCCACCGCGCCTCTGGCGAACAGGCCCCGGTCGCGGGCGGAGTGCGACAGGGTGAGGATCTCTTCCTCGGCGGCGAACATGACGCTGTGTTCGCCGACGATGCCGCCGCCGCGCATCACCGAAAAGCCGATCGCGCCGGGCTGGCGTTCGCCGGTGACCCCGTCGCGGACGCGCACGCCGACCTGATCCAGCGACACGCCGCGTCCCGCCGCCGCCGCCTCGCCTAGCATCAGGGCGGTGCCGGAGGGGGCGTCGAGTTTGCGCCGGTGGTGGGCCTCGAAAACCTCGATGTCATAGGCGTTGGCCGGCAGGGCGCGGGCGGCCTGGGCCACCAGGCCCATCAGCATATTGACCCCCAGCGAGAAGTTGCCGGACCGCAGCACCGGGATCACCCCCGCCGCGGCCTCCACGACGGCCAGCTGGGCCCCATCGAAGCCGGTGGACCCGATAACCAGGGCCGGTCCGCCGCGGGCGGCGCAGCGGGCGGCCAGGGCCGCCGAGGCCGCCCCGGTGGTGAAGTCGATCACCACGTCGCAGGCGGCCAGCGCCGCCTCCACATCCACCAGGGCGGGATCGGTGATGTCCGGGCGGTCGAAGCGGGCGGCCAGGCGGGCGTCGTCGCGCGCCTCCACCAGCGCCGAGACGGTGCGGCCCATGCGGCCCAACGCGCCAGCGACGGCGATCTTGACGGGGGGACGGTTCAGCGCGGTCGCTCCGGGGTTGGCGTGCAGATCG
>CAXNKO010000017.1:0-11591 GCA_964202685.1 Caulobacterales bacterium | reverse complement strand
AAGGCCGGTAACGTCATCCATGGCGGGCGTGGCGCCTCCGTGCTCTGGAACAGCGTTGGTCTAAGCAGCCAAAACCTATTCCAAATCAGCCGGTTATGCTACGTCCGCCAGCCCGTTTTCAGGCCCAGCGTGAATAAGACGGGCTAGACACGGTGGCCGCCACCACCTCGCTGATGTTCCGCAGGCTGGCCCTGGACTCCGAGTTACAGGCAACCTTGCGCGCAAACCCGGACCTGCTGCCCGAGGCGGTGGAGGAGTTCCTGCGCATGCAGCCGCTGGTCAATTCCACCCGCTATGTGAAGGCCGACCACCAGATCCACGGGGTGACCCTCAAGGCGGGCGACTTCGTCACCTGCTTCAACAACGTCGGCAACTTCGATCCGGCCGAGTTCGAGGGTCCGCGGGAATTCCGCCTCGACCGGCCGTCGAACCGCCACTTCACCCTGGCCGGCGGCCCGCACCGCTGCCTGGGGTCGCACCTGGCCCGGCGGGAGCTGCGGCTGGCCCTGGGGGAATTCCTGCGCCGCATCCCGGAATTCACCGTCAAGCCCGGCGCCGACCTCACCGCCCACCCCGGCCTGATCGCCATGCCCCGCCTGCCGCTGGTCTGGGACGCGGCGGGGGCGGCGTAAGGCGGACAGCGGCGTTGCTCGCGCCGGGTTCAGCTCAGGGTTCCCTTGCCGCTCTGAAGGTCGACCCGCAGATTGATCGAGCCTTCGATGGCGTCCCACGGCTCAACCGTATTGGCGCGCATTCCGTCGCGGTGAAACGGCTCGCTTTCGGCGATCGCCAGGGCGGCTTCCATGGTCGCCGCCCGAACGATGGCCAGGCCGCGGCCCTTCCAGTTCAATAGGTCAATAGGGCCTGCCAAGAACCGGCGACCGCTCTCCTCCAGATCGCGCAGCCATTCCCCATGCTGTGGCATCAGGCGTCGAAATTCGTCGCCGGCCAGGTCCCAGCGCTCGCCGGGCTCGAGGTGGATCAGGTAGAAGGGGCCGCGGCGGATATCCGCCAGTCTTTCCGCAATCTCGGCCGCGTTCATCGGACGTCGGCCCCGATGTGTGCTTCAGCCGCCATCACGGCCTCAATGACGCCGAGCTCGTCGATCTCACAGCGCACCACGTCGCCGGGGGCGAGGAATCGCGGCGGGGCCATGGCGCCGCCGATGCCGCCCGGCGTGCCGGTGAAAATGAGGTCGCCGGGCTCCAGGGTCATGGCCTGTGAGAGACAGGCGATCTGGTCCCACAGGCCGAACACCAGGTGGCGTGTATTGGAGCTCTGCCGCGTTTCGCCGTTCACCTGGCAGGTGATGTCCAGCCGATGCGGGTCGCCGACCGCGTCGGCGGTGGTGATCCAAGGGCCGATGGGCGTGTGGGTGTCGAAGGATTTGCCCAGCGTCCATTGCGGGGTGACGTGCTGCCATTTGCGCTCGGTGACGTCGTTGCCGACGCAATAGCCGAACACATGCTCCGCGGCCCGATCGGCGGAAATGTGCTTGCCGCCCTTGCCGATCACCGCCACCAGCTCGACCTCGTAGTCGACAAAGGGGCCCGTGCGGCCGACCAGGATCGGATCGTAGGGGCCGTTCACCGAGGTCTGGGCCTTGGAAAACCAGATCTGCTTCGTCGGCGTCTCGACTTTCGATTCCGCGATATGGTCGGCGTAGTTGAGGCCGATGGCGAAGATCTTGCCAGGCCGGAGCACCGGTGCGCGCAACGCGACCTCGTTGATCGGCCGCCCGCCCCCGCTCGCCGCCCGCGCCTCGAGTTGCGGCCGGAGCGACGGCCAGTCCGCGATCAGGTCGATCATCGTTCCGGCCAGGCCGGTGTCGATCACCCGGCCGCCCGAGACAATTCCGGTCTTCAGTTTGCCATCGAAGTAGGTGGCG
This sequence comes from Caulobacterales bacterium, assembly GCA_964202685.1. Taxonomy (GTDB): domain Bacteria; phylum Pseudomonadota; class Alphaproteobacteria; order Caulobacterales; family Caulobacteraceae; genus Phenylobacterium. Next base: position 9,703 of record CAXNKO010000017.1, on the reverse strand, counting down.
AGTTTCATGAGGGCTTGCCTGGGGCTTGTGTGTCGGGTGAAGGCGCCGGTCCCGCCCATTGCACGCCGGTCAGGTCACCCAGCTGGGCCGCGTTCGGGGCGTCGGATGCGGTGAGCAGATCCCCGTCGGTCCAATGTTCGAACTCGTTGCCGAAGGGATCATTCCAGTAGTCGAACACCTGGCTTCCGAGAATATGCCGGCCGATGCCGCGGACATGGGCGTAGCGGCCGGCTGCCTGCAGGTGGGTGTGGCCCAGCATCAGGTCGTCGAGATCGGCGACCTCGAAACCCGCGTGCAGGAAGCCGGGCGCCGAGGGCAGGGCGACCAGGGCCAGGCTATGGTGGTCGCTCGGCCGTTCGCCACGGTCGCAGCGGAGGAAGGCGCCCATCGGCCGACCGGACGCCGCCTCGAACGCCTCTGTTGTGAGCATGCCGAAGCGCGCCTTGTACCAGGCCTCCGCCAGGGCGAAGTCGCGAACGCTCAGCACGGCGTGGCCGAGTCGCTGGACATGCGATGGGCCCGGCGTGAGCCGCACCAGGTTCTCCAGCCGGCGCTTGCTGACCGCGTCATTGCGCGCCACACCGATGACCGCGGTGCGGTCGGGCCGCAGGGTCTGACCCGCCACCACCTCGACCGGGCGTCCGTCAGGATCGGCAAGCCGCACGACCCTGCCGCCGCCCGGCGCTTCGAGGTCCTCCACCGGAACCCCCTCGGCCCGGGCCAGGCGTTCCAGGTCTTCCAGGCTTGCGGCGCGAAGGCCCAGAGCCAGGAACTGTGGCGCGCCGACCTCGGCGGCGAGGGCGTAGGGCGCGGGTCCGGTCCCGAAGGCGTAGAGCCGTCCATCCGCCACCTCGAACTCCAGCCCGAAGTCCGTGAGGAACCTGCGCATCGCATCCAGGTCCGGGACTGCGAAACGGAAGTGGGCGATGTCCTCGACCTTGATGATGCTCACTGTCTTCGCCTCTTCAATTTGACTTGACCATTTGGTCAGACTGGCCCATGCTGACCAAATGGTCAAGTGGTGGAATTGCTGATGACTGAAACTCAAGGCGTCGAGCCCCGCAGCGCTCAGACCCGGCGCGCCCTGATGCGGGCCGGCCTCGACCTGCTGGCCGAACGGCCGATCGACGCAATCCCGATCAACGATATCGTCGCTGCGGCGAAGGTGGGGAAAGGCAGTTTCTTCAACCACTTCGAGGACAAATGCGCCTTCGCCGAGGCGATCGCCGCCGAGATCCGCGCCGATATCGAGGCGCGCGTGGGCGCGGCGAACCACGGGGTGGCCGATCCGCTCGAACGACTGGTGGGCGGCATGCTGGTCGGCGTTGAATTCGCCCTTTCCGAACACAAGCGGGCGAGCGCCATGCTGCGCGGGCACGAATGGGCCACGGCGCGCCGCCATCCGCTCAACCGCGGAATCATCGACGATCTCGACGCTTGCGTGGCGGCGGGACTGCTGCGGCCGGAGGCGGTCACCGCGGGGCTCGTCTATTGGTTGGGCGTCTGCCAGCTGGCGTTGATCAACATCCTCGAAGAGCGCCTCGCCCGCCCCGCCGCCGCCCGGCGGCTGGAGGAAATCCTGGTCCTTGCGCTGAACGGACTTGGGGTCGCGCCTACACGAGCGGCGGACCTCGCCGGCCGGACCGCCCAACGGCTCCGCGATCCCGACACATGAAGGTCGTGTCGACGCCCGGCTGCCCACCTGCCCACGCGTCGGCGGCCGCCCATTCCTGAACTACTTGCTCAATGCAGCTCCGAAGGACCACACCATGCTCAAGGTCGGCATAATCGTTGGAAGCACACGCCCGGGACGTCAGGCCGAGGCCGTCGCCCAATGGGTCCACGGCATCGCGTTGAAGCGCGACGACGCCGAGTACGAACTCGTCGACATTGAAAGCTATGACCTGCCGATGCTCGACGAGCCGGCGCCGGCGATCACAGGCCACTACACCAAGGACCATACCCGGGCGTGGTCGGCGAAGATCGCATCGCTTGATGCGTTCGTGTTTGTCACGCCCGAGTACAACCATTCAACTTCGGCCGCCCTCAAGAACGCGCTGGATTTCGTCCAGCGGGAATGGGGCGACAAGTCCGCGGGATTCGTCAGCTACGGCAGCAATAGCGGATCGCGGGCGGTCGAGCATCTGCGCGGGGTCATGGCGGCGTTGCAGATCGCAGACGTCCGTTCGCAGGTTGGGCTGTCCCTGTTCGACGACTTCGAGAACTTCTCGGTCTTCAAGCCCCGCGATCTGCATCTCCCGTCCGTGAGCGCGATGCTTGATGAGGTGGTCGGATGGGGCGGCGCCCTGCGGGCGCTTCGCAACGCCCGCGCCGCCGGGCCGAATCCACCCTCCAGGAATTGAGCTCAGTCTCCCCGGCCGCTACGGTCGCCTCCAGACAGGGAGACCGACGTCATGACCGAACCGAAGAAGTGGGTGTGGCGCACGCCGCCGTGGGTGCCTGGGCACATCGAGGCATACCTCACCGACCCCGAGTCCGCCCATCTGTGGGACGCCAGTGTCGGCGGCGTGGAGAAGATGCTGCCGACGCTGCTGCTCACCACCAAGGGCCGCAAGTCTGGCGAGGATCGCCACTCACCGCTGCTCTATCAGGAATTCGACGGACGCTGGGTGGTGATCGGCTCCAAGGGCGGGTTCCCCACCCACCCGGCCTGGTACCTGAACCTGATGGCCGATCCGCAGGCCGAGGTGCGGGTGGCGTCGAAGCGGGCCAAGGTGACGGCGCGGCTCACCGCCGGCGCCGAGCGGGCCCGCTACTGGGAGGCCATGGCCGCCGGCTATCCGCCGTTCGAGGACTACCGGGCCCGCGCCGGCGAACGCGAAATCCCCGTGGTGGTGCTGGAGCCGGTGGCCTGATGGCCTATGACAATGTGCTGGTGGCGCGCCGGGGCGCGGTGGGGATCGTCACCCTCAACCGCCCCGAAAAGCTCAACGCCATCAACCTGGCGGTCAGCCATGATATCCGCGACGCGGTGGCCGAACTCAATGCCGACGAGGCTATCGGCGCCCTGGTGCTCACCGGTGCGGGCCGGGCCTTCTCGGCCGGCGGCGACATCGGCCGCATCGAGGGCATGAAAGCCGAGGCGCCCGAACAGCCGTCGCTGCCCAACATCTACTGGCTGGAGCAGGCCCGGGCGTCGAAACCCATCGTCGTGGCGGTGAACGGCCTGTGCCTGGGCGCGGCGTTCGGCCGGACCCTGTGCTGCGACGTGCGCATCGCCTCCACCCAGGCGGTGTTCTCCACCCGCTTCGTCAAGCTGGGCCTGGGGCCGGAGATGGCCATGACTCAGATCCTGCCCAATCTCATCGGAATCCAGGCCGCCGCCGACCTGATGCTGTCGGCGCGGATGTTCGACGCCGCCGAGGCGCTCCGGCTCGGCATCGTGCTCAAGGTGGTGGAGCCCGAGGCGCTGATCGACGAAGCGGTGGCGCTGGCGGCCGAGTACGCCGCCAATCCCCGCGGCGCGGTGAAGGCCTGCAAGGACCTGATCCATGTCAACGCCCTGGAGCGCGAGATGACCCTGGTGCTGCGCCGGGAGGGCGACGCTCAGCAGGCCCTGGCCAACACCCCGGAAATGCTCGAGGCCATGGCCGCGCTGAAGGAAAAGCGGTCGCCGGACTTCGCCGCGGCGCGGGCGCGGGCGGCGGGGGCCTAGACCCTGTCCCGGCTGGCTTGAATCAAGCCAGCCGGGATAAACAGGGTCGCCACTTAGAGTGAGAGCCCTTCTTATCCACTCATGATGACCCATCGTGAGTGGGAAGGGCTCTAGATCAAACGCCGCTGAGTTCCTTGCCGATCACCATGCCCCGAGTCGCACTCGCCGAGGCCAAGTTCGCTTTGGCGGGGGCGAGCCTGGAGATCGCCGCGGCGGCGCGCTCGGACGCGGGTTCGCCGCTGAGGTCAAAGGTGCGGCGAAAGCCCTCCGCCTGTTCGGCGGCGAACTGTTGGTGATCGCGGCAGGCGCGGCCGATATCGCCGATCAGGTCGCCGATGCCGTCCAGCACAGGCCCGAAGCGCCAGTGCCGATAGCTCTCCTGACCCACCCAGTCGGCGTGGTGGGCGTCCAGCATCAGACAGGGCCGCGGCCGGGTCAGGAACTCGTAGATCTGGCTGCTCGCATCACCCAGATAGATGTCGGCCTGGCGGGTGTAGGTCATGTCGAACGCCGCGTCGCTGTCGCCCAGGTCGATGTGAATGCCGTGGTGGCCGACATAGGGCGCCAGCGCGTCGATCGCGCCCACCGTGCGGCCTTCGAACAGGCGCATATGCGGCGCGAAGATCAGGTTGAAATGGCTCTGCCGGGAGAACGTGCGCAGAATCTCCAGGCCCCACCTGGGCCAGGAACTCAGCCGCGGATCGAAATGCGGATTATAGAGAACGACGGGTCGATCGGTGTCGAACAGCCGCGGCGCCGGCGGGCCCAGCTGTTGGACCAGGGCGAACTTCGGGTAGCCGACGATCGCGCAACGCTCGGCCTGCACCAGCCCCTCGGCCAGCATGCGGTCGCGCTGCTTGGCGCCGGGGGCGAACACCAGATCGAAGCGGCGAAGGCGGGGCTCGAAGGGCCCGCCGCGGTCGCCCGCGCCGTGTTGCGTGTAGACCAGCTTCGGTCTGCGCACGCCCATCCACCGCAGCGCCGCCGTGGTCCGCTCCGGGGTGACGATCACGTCGAAGCTGTTGAGATAGCCGGCGTTGGCCGCCAGCATTGGCACCTTCGGCGGCGCGCCGCGCGCACCGGCCAGGGCGCGCAGGAAACCCGGCCCCAGCAGTTGCCAGGCGATTGGCGGGCGCCCGCTCTGGCCGGCGATCCTGCGGGCATAGTCCAGAACCGCCGCGCTGGTGGCCGCCACGGTGACCACGACGTCCGGACGCTGCCGCGCCAGCGCGAAGGCGGCCGACAGGCTGTGGGCCACCTGATGCGCCTGGGCGATATAGAGGAAGCAGATATTTCGCGTCGGCTGGCCGGCGTGCTGGGCTGGCGGGCGCGGCTGGGTCATGGCGTCCATGCGCGGCGGCCGTCAGAAACGCGCCGCCATGACGCCGCCCAGGCCTTTGCCGACCCATTCCGCTGCGTCTGGACGCTTAACCCGCAATATCGACACTCCCGGTGCAACACACCGCCATACCAGTTGCCGCCGCCGCGCGGGATAAATCTCGTTGGCGGCGGCGAATTTTCCCGTCCCGGGGCAGCGGCGCTTCAGCCATCCGCGGCCGGGGCGACCGCCCCATCAGGGCCAAGGATCTCGGCGTTGTGCTCGCCCAAGCGGGGCGCGTGGCGGTGCAGGCTGGCCGGGGTCTTCTCGAACAACAGCGGCGAGCGCATGGCGGCGTAGGCGCCGGCGTCGGGATGTTCAAGGTGCTGGAAAAACCCCACCGCCTTGAGGTGCGGATCATTCTGCAGGTCCTCCAGGCGGTTGACCGCCGCCGCCTGCACCCCCTTGCCGGCCAGGGCCTCGACCCACTCGGACGAGGTCCGCTCCACCGTCGTGCGCTCCAGCAGCCCATGGAGCGCGGCGATGTTTTCCCGCACCGCCTCCTGGTCGATGAACCGAAGGTCGTCCACCAGCTCGTCCTGACCGGCCAGCCGGAAGAACCGCCGCCACTGCTGGATCGAGAAGAACAGCACGCTGATGAAACCATCCTTGGTTTTGAACGGCTTGCGGTCCGGGCTCATGATCCGCTGATAGCCCCAGGGCCCGGTGGGCGGATCATAGACGTGGCCGAAGAAATGCTCGGTGAGCACGAAGCTGGTCACCGACTCGAACATTGGCACCTCGACGAACTGGCCCTCGCCAGTGCGCTGGCGGTGGAACAGGCCGGCCAGCATGGCCTGGGCCAGAAACAGGCCGGAGATCTTGTCGCCGGCCAGGGTGGGCAGGTAACGGGGCCGGTCGGATCCATCCACCCGCCAGATCAGGTCCGCGCAACCGGATTGGGCCTGGATCAGGTCGTCGTGGGCGGCCTGGCCGGCATAGGGGCCGGACGATCCGTAGCCGGAGCCGTGGACGTAGAGGATGTCCGGCTTGAACTTCTTGACGCTCTCATAGTCGAGGCCCAGGCGCTTCATGCCCTCATAGCGGATGGTCGCGGCGAACATGTCGGCGCCGGCGATGAGCTCGCGCAGCGCCGCCATTGACGCGGCCTCGTTGAGGTCCAGCAGCAGCGAGCGCTTGTTGCGGTTCAGATTGACGAACGTCGGCCCCAGGTCCGGCGCGCCCGCCGGCGCATCCCCGGTCCAGCGCTGGACATCGCCCCCGCCCGCCCGCGGCCCGCCAGGGCTCTCCACCTTGATCACTTCGGCGCCCAGGTCGGCGAGAATCTGGGTGGCGTAGGCGCCGAACACCACGCTGGTCAGGTCGACGATGCGCACCCCGGCGAGGGGTCCGGTGGGGTGAGGGGCGAGCTGGTCGAAGGGTTGGGGGTCGGGTTTGGTCATCGCTGCAAGACGTTCCAGGATTTCGTCGGGATCGGTTCTTGACCAGCCTGAGCGGCTTTCGCAAGCGCAGTCGCAGGATGATTAATGGCTTGGAAAGGGCCGATGTTTACAAGGTCACGGATAATTAATGGCCATTGAATCCGCCCAGTCGCATCGGGGCTGTGGCAAGGCCGACTTGTTCTGGAGACTTCGGCATGTTCGGTGCGAAACGCTCGGGATCCGTTGCTGATGCGGTACTCAGGGCCCTCGACAAATCCCTGGCGATCATCGAATTCGATCCGACGGGCACGATCCTCACCGCCAACGACAACTTCTGCGCCGCGATGGGCTATGGCCTGTCGGAGATCAAGGGCCGCCACCACAGCATGTTCGTCGAGCCGCGCTACGCCGACAGCAGCGAATACAAGGCGTTCTGGGCCAAACTTGGACGGGGAGAATACGACGCCGCGGAGTATCTGCGCTTCGCCAAGGGCGGCAAGGAAATCTGGATCCAGGCCTCCTACAACCCCGTGCGCAACGCCCGCGGCAAGGTCGTCAAAGTGGTCAAGGTGGCCAGCGATATCACCGCCGAAAAGTTTCGCAACGCCGATTTCGAAGGCAAAATCACCGCGATCTCCCGCGTCCAGGCGATGATCGAGTTCAAGCCGAACGGCGACATCGTCGAGGCCAACGAGAATTTCCTCAATACGGTCGGCTACACGATGCAGGACATCAAAGGACGGCATCACCGGATGTTCTGCGACCCGGCCTACACCCAGTCGGCGGAGTATGCGGAATTCTGGCGCAAACTCGCCGGCGGCGAGCTCATTTCCGACGAATTCAAGCGCATCGGCAAGGGCGGCAAGGAAGTTTGGATCCAGGCGTCCTACAACCCGATCTTCGACGCCAACCAGCGGGTGATCAAGGTCGTAAAGTTCGCCACCGACATCACTGAGCGGGTCAATGCTGTCAACGAAATCGCCGCCGGTCTGGAGCAACTGGCCAACAACAACCTCGAGACGCGGCTCGACCGGCCCTTCGGTCCGGCCTTCGAGTCGCTGCGCGGCAATTTCAACAGGTCGCTGGAAAGCCTGCAGGCGGCCATGACGCAGATGGCCGAAAGCGCCTCTTCGATCCAGATCGGCTCGGCGGAGATTTCCGGCGCCACCGACGACCTGTCGAAGCGCACCGAGCAGCAGGCGGCGAGCCTGGAGGAGACGGCCGCGGCCCTCGATGAGATCACCGCCACGGTGAAGCGCAGCGCCGATGGCGCCCGACGCGCCAACGAGTCCGCCTCCGCCGCCAAGGACGACGCCCAGCGCTCCGGCGAGGTGGTCGGCGACGCCGTCGCCGCCATGGGGGAAATCGAGGTCAGCTCCGGCAAGATCAGCCAGATCATCGGGGTGATCGACGAGATCGCCTTCCAGACCAACCTGCTGGCGCTGAACGCCGGGGTCGAGGCCGCCCGCGCCGGTGACGCCGGCCGTGGCTTCGCGGTGGTCGCCCAGGAAGTCCGCGCCCTGGCGCAGCGCTCGGCCGACGCCGCCAAGGAGATCAAGGCGCTGATCGCCGCCAGTTCCGAACAGGTGAAGCGCGGGGTCAAGCTGGTGGGCGACACCGGCGAGGCGCTGAACGGCATCGCCGTCAAGGTGACCGAGATCGACACCCTCATCGCCGATATGTCCCTGTCCGCCCAGGAACAGGCCACCGCCCTCAGCCAGGTGAACGCCGCGGTCAACCAGATGGACCAGGTGACCCAGCAGAACGCCGCCATGGTGGAGGAGGCCACCGCCGCCGCCAACGGCCTGAAGGATCAGGCCAATCAAATGGCCAGTCTCATGGGCGACTTCCGCACCGGCGGCGGGTCCAGACCGGCAGCGCGCCCGCAATTGGCGAAGCCGGGCCGGAGTTCTCCCGCTGGCAACCCGGTTCGGCAGGCCCAGGCCAAACTCGCCACCGCCCTGAAGTCCGGCGGCGCCCAGCCGGCGGCGGACCAGTGGGAGGAATTCTGAACATGAACGCCTCCGCCGACCTGATTTCCGGTCGTGAATTCATCATCGTCGAGATCAACGCCCAGCGGTTCGCCATAGACATCATGCAGGTGCGCGAGATCCGCGGCTGGAGCGCCTCGACCCCGCTGGCGGGGGCGCCTGCCGACGTGCTGGGGATCATCAATCTGCGCGGCAGCATCCTGGCGGTGATCGACCTCGGCGCCCGGCTCGGCCTGCGCAGCTGCGAGCCCAACGCCGCTTCGGTGGTCATCGTCACCGAGATCGAAGGCGCCCTGGTGGGGCTGCTGGTCGACGCCGTGTGCGATATCCACGCCCTCCCGGAGGGCAGCCTGCACGCGGCCCCGGATGTGGGCGATGCACGCGTCGCGGAGTTCGTCCGCGGGGTGTTCACCACCGACGAGGGGATCATCACCGTCCTGTCCCTGGGAGCGCTCGCCCCAGGCCCCAATACACTCGCCACGCTCGCCGCCTGATCCGGTTGCCGGGTTCGCACCATCTGTCCATGCTCGGCGTTCAATCGCGTCGGCTGAACGGAGGTGGGCCATGCTGTCAGGCGAACGGATTCTGATCACCGGGGGCAGCGGTCTGGTCGGCCGCGAACTGGCCCGGGCGCTGGCTGGCGAAAACGAGGTCTGGTGCGTGGCCCGCTATGCGGCGCCCGAGGCCAGGGTGGGCGCCGTCAACGCCTGGTCCATTGGCCGCGGCGAGATCGAGGCCCTGGGGGTGAAGACCTTCGCCGCCGATCTGACCGCCGGCGGCTTCGACGGCCTGCCGGCGAACTTCAGCTATGTGTTCCACCTGGCCCATACCCGGCTGGGGCCTGAGGCGGTCTATGACGCGGTGCGCGCCAACACGCTGACCACCGCCCATGTGCTGCACCATTGCCGCGGCGCCAAGGCGGCGATGGTGATGTCGTCCACCGCCGTCTATTCCTTCCCCAAGACCAACACCGACCGGATCGACGAGCGCGCCGATCTGGGCCGGGCCGGACCCCCATTCATGAACCCCACTAGCCCGGCCTCGAAGGTCAGCGTCGAGGCGGTGGCGCGGGCCTGCGCGGCGATGTTCGGCCTGCGCACGGTGATCACCCGGCTCAATGTGCCCTATGGCCCCGGCGGCGGCATGCCGGTGCGTGACATGGACGCCATCGTCGCCGGCGAGCCTCTGGGGCATGGGGGCGTCGGCGACGACTATCCCCACTCGCCGATCCACTTCGACGACATGAACGACCAGGTGGAGGCGCTGATGGACGCCG
>CAXNKO010000016.1:0-11677 GCA_964202685.1 Caulobacterales bacterium | reverse complement strand
CTCGGCCTCGCCCTCGTCGCGCTGCAGCAGCGGGTTGCGTTCCATCTCGGTCTCGACGAACGCATCGAGCTCAATATTCGACAACTGCAGAAGCTTGATCGCCTGCTGCAACTGCGGGGTGATGACAAGGCCTTGGCCCTGCCGGATCTCGAGACGCGCGCTGAGCGCCAAAACAGCCCCCTGGCCTGGTACTTGCAGCAAGCCTAGGCCGGCCATCCCCACCGATTCGTTAATCCGCCGGGTCAATTTGATCGGGAACCGCGGATCGCGCGGCGGAGCGGCGTCCTCAACTGTACGGAAAGACTCAGGCGCTAGCCTTGGGGTCGATTGCGTCGGGGAATATCATCTTGAGTTTCGAACTCGTCCGTCCCCGGGAACTCTCGGAGAGCCAGATCGCGCGGTGGCGCGCCCTGCAGCACCCGTCCCTGCAGAGCCCCTTCCTGTCGCCCGACTGGGCGATCGCGGTGGAGCGGGCCCAGGATCGGGGGCGGACCCGCGTGGCGGTGATCCGAGACGGTGGTCGCGACCGCGGCTTCTTCGCCGCCCGTGTGGGATCGGTCACCGCCATGCCGGCCGGCGCGCCGATGTGCGACTATCAGGCCGTGGTGGGCGAGCCGGACCTGGAGATCGACCCCCGGGCGCTGACCCAGGCGCTGGGCGTCCGGCGGCTCGACTTCTCGCAGATGATCGCGCGCCAGACGGCGTTCGAACCCCATGCCCGCGGACGGGCCGCATCGCATGTGGTCGATGTGGCGGATGGCTTCGCGGCCTACCAGGCCGAGCGCAAGGCCGCCGGCGTCAGGGTGCTGAAGGACGCCGCGAAAAAGGCCCGAAAGGCCGAGCGCGACCTGGGCCCGGTCCGGTTCACCGCCTTCTCCCGCGACCGGGCCGACTTCGACCGGCTGATCGCCTGGAAACGCGCCCAGTTCCGCGCCACCGGCCAGACCGACATCTTCGCCGCCGGCTGGCCGCTGCGCCTGCTGGAGCAGCTGTTCGAGGCCGACGATCCGGCCTTCGGCGGCGGCCTGTTCACCCTGCATCTGGGCGACCGACTGGCGGCGGCCCATTTCCATCTGCGTGGGGCTCCGATCATCCACGCCTGGATCATCGGCCACGACCACGCCTTCGAGCGTTATTCGCCGGGTATATTGCTGTTCACCGAGCTGCTGGCCTGGATGGACCAGACCCCCTATTCGCGCCTTGACCTGGGCTGCGGCGATTATCGGTTCAAGTCCGAGCTGGCCAACGCCAGCGAGACAATCCTGCACGGCTTCGTGGGCCTGCCCTCGACGGCGGCGCTGATGCGCGGGGCGGCCTATGGCGTGATCAGCGCCGCCGAGGCCCTGCCGCTCGGCCCCGCCTCCCATTTGCCGGGCAAGGCGCTGCGCCGGTGGGACCTGCTGCGGGGGTTGCGCTGACGGACGTTGCCGTAGCCCGGCGGCGTCGCTAGTTTGCGCGACTTTCGAAAGTCGCCTCGTCCCAGGACCCTGACCTATGACGCCATCCTGTCCGCCGCCGCGCGGCTGAAGGGCCACATCGAGCGCACCCCGTGCCGCAGGTCGCAGACCCTGTCGGAGATTACCGGCGCCGAGGTGTGGGTGAAGTTCGAGAACCTGCAGTTCACCGCCGCCTACAAGGAGCGCGGCGCGCTCAACATGCTGCTGACCCTGGGCGAGAACGCCCGCCAGCGCGGGGTCATCGCCGCCTCGGCCGGCAATCACAGCCAGGGTCTGGCCTATCACGCCGCGCGGCTGGGCATCCCGGCCACCATCGTCATGCCGCGCACCACCCCGTTCATGAAGGTGCGCCAGACCCGGGCCTTCGGCGCCGAGGTGGTGCTGGATGGGGACAGCTTCGACGACGCCTCGGCCCATGCGCTCAAGCTCTGCGCGGATCGCGACCTGATCTATGTCCACCCGTTCAACGACGTGGAGGTGATGGCCGGCCAGGGCACCGTGGCGCTGGAGATGCTGGAGGACGTGCCCGACCTGGAGGTGCTGCCGGTGCCGATTGGCGGCGGCGGGTTGATCGCCGGCGTCGCCACCGCGGCCAAGCATGTGAACCCCGAGATCAGCGTGGTGGGGGTGGAGCCGGCCATGTACCCGTCGTTCACCGCCAAGATGCGCGGCGTGCGCAACGGCGCCAAATCCGGCGGGGCCACCATCGCCGAGGGGATCGCCGTGCGCGAGGTGGGCGCGGCCTCCTACGCCATCGCCCGGCCGCTGATCGACGAGGTGCTGCTGATCGAGGAGCCCTATTTCGAGAGCGCCATCGCCCTCTACTGCAATGTGGAAAAGACCGTGGCAGAGGGGGCCGGGGCGGCGTCGCTGGCCGCCCTGCTGGCCTATCCGGAGCGGTTCCGCGGCAAGAAGTGCGGGCTGATCCTCACCGGCGGCAATATCGACACCCGGCTGCTGGCCTCGGTGCTGACCCGCGAACTGGTCCGTGACCAGCGACTGGTCAGCCTGCGGATCATCGGCGACGACCGGCCGGGGCTGCTGGCCACCGTCTCGCGGGTGATCGGCGACATGGGGGCCAATATCGTCGAGGTGGCCCACAACCGCCTGGCCCTGGACGTGCCCGCCAAGGGCGCCGAGTTCGACATCATGATCGAGACCCGCGACGCCGAGCACACCAAAGACGTCATGGCCGCCCTGCGCAGCGCCGGCTATCCCCCCAGAACGGTGTAGAGAACCCCCATGTCCCGCCTGTTCGCCGTCCTCGCCGCCGCCCTGATCCTGGCGGGCTGCGCCAAGCCCAAGCCGGAGGCAGCCCAGGACGCCACGGCGAACCTCGCCGCCGCCAAGGCCTTCATGGCCGGCAACGCCAAGCAACCGGGGATTCAGGTCACCGCGTCGGGGCTGCAGTACAAGATCGTCCGCTCCGGCCCCACGACCGGCCCGCGGCCGCAGAAGGGCGACGAGGTCAAGGTCAACTACGAGGGCAAGCTGCCCGACGGCAAGGTGTTCGACTCCTCCTATGAGCGGGGTTTCCCGGCCGCCATGCCGCTGGCCGCCCTGATCCCCGCCTGGATCGAGGCTCTGCAGCTCATGCGCCCCGGCGACGAGTGGATCCTCTATGTGCCCCCCGAACTGGGCTACGGCGCCGACGGCGCCGGCGGCGGGCAAATTCCCGCCAACAGCGCGCTGATCTTCCGCATCGAGCTGATCGACATGCTGCCGGGCCCGGGCCGGGTGCAGGCGGGTTGATCAGCTCATCCGGCGGCGCTCACCGCTTGAAGTCGGCGAACCCCTTGCCCTCGGCGGCCAGTTTCTCCAGCAGCGCCGCCGGCTTCCAGTCGTCGCCCAGCTTGGCCTGGTAGGCCTTCAGCTTGGCGACCACGGTCTTCAGGCCCAGTTGATCGGCATAGTACATCGGCCCGCCGCGGTAGACCGGCCAGCCGTAGCCATTCAGCCAGATGGTGTCGATGTCGCTGGCGCGGATCGACATGCCCTCCTCCAGCACCTTGCCGCCCTCATTGATCACCGGCAGCAGGCTGCGATCGAGGATCTCCTCCTCGCTGATCGCCCGCACGGTCGCGCCCTTGTCCTTGCGGAACTGCGCCACGATCTCGGCCGCCACGACCGAGGGGGTCTGGTTGCGGTTGGCGTCATAGTCGTAGAAGCCGCCGATGCCCTTCTGACCTAGACGGCCGGCCTCGAACATGGCCCCGCGCAGGGTGCGCTCGCCGGGCTGGTCCTTGATCACGTCCATGCCCACCACGTCCATCATCTGGAACGGGCCCATGGGGAAGCCGAAGTCGTAGAACGCCTTGTCGATGGCGGTGGGATCGGCCCCCTCCAGCACCAGGGCCTCGGCCTGTTCGCCGCGCTTGCGCAGCATGCGGTTGCCGATGAACCCCGGGCAGACCCCGGCCACCACCGGCACCTTGCCGATCTGCTTGCCGACCTTCATCACCGTGGCCAGCACGTCCTTGGCGGTCGCGGCCCCGCGCACCACCTCCAGCAGCTTCATGATGTTGGCCGGCGAGAAGAAGTGCATGCCGATCACGTCCCCCGGCCGGCCGGTGACCGCGGCGATCTCGTCGATGTTCAGGTAGGAGGTGTTGGAGGCCAGGATCGCGCCTGGCTTGCAGATCGCCTCCAGCTTCTTGAACACGTCCTTCTTGACGTTCATGTCCTCGAATACCGCCTCGATGATCAGGTCCATGTCCTTGAAGTCGGCCATGTCCAGCGAGCCCTTGAGGTTGGCCAGCCGCGCCTCGACCTCGGCCGTGGTGGCCGTGCCGCGTTCGGCGTCGCGGGCGATGGTGGCGCGGATGACCCCCAGGCCCCGCTCCAGCGCCTCGGGCTTCATGTCGACCACCGTCACCGCCAGACCGCCCTTCAGGCAGGAGATGGCGATGCCGCCGCCCATGGTGCCGGAGCCCAGCACGCCGACGGTCTTCACGCTGCGCAGCGGCGTATCGTCGGGCACGTCGGGGATCTTGTTGGCCGCCCGCTCCGCGAAGAAGGCATAGCGCTGGGCCGCCGACTGTGGCCCGCTCATCACCTCGGCGAACAGCCGCCGCTCCTCTTCGATGCCCTGGTCGAAGGGCAGGTTCACCGCCGCCTCGACGGCGCGGATGTTGTGCTCCGGAGCCATGAAGCCGCGGAACTTGCGCGCATTGGCCTTGCGGAAATTGGCGAAGATTTCCGGGTGGCCGCGGGCCGGGGCGACCTTGTCGTCATTGTCGCGCACCCGCTTCAGCGGCCGGCCCTCGGCCAGCAGCTTGGCGGCGAAGGCCACCGCGCCGGCGCGTAGCTGGCCCTCCTCGGCCATCGCGTCCACCAGGCCCATGGAGAGCGCGTCCTTGGCCGGCACGTGGACGCCGGAGGTGACCATTTCCAGGGCCTTCTCGGGGCCGACGATGCGCGGCAGGCGCTGGGTGCCGCCGGCGCCGGGGATCAGGCCCAGGTTCACCTCCGGCAGGCCGACCTTGGCCGACGGGACCGCCACCCGGTAGTGGGCGCAGAGGGCCACTTCCAGGCCGCCGCCCAGCGCGGTGCCGTGGATGGCGGCCACCACCGGCTTGGGGGAAGTCTCCATCATCGCCTGCACGTCGGCCAGGCTGGGGCCCACCGGGGCCGAGCCGAAGCCGGCGATGTCGGCGCCGGCGATGAAGGTTCGCCCCGCGCAGACCAGCACGATGGCCCGGGCGGCCGGATCGGCGATGGCGGCCTTGAAGCCTTCGTAGAGGCCCTCGCGCACCGGCGCCGACAGGGCGTTCACCGGCGGGGAGTTCAGCGTGATCACCGCCACCTCGCCGTCGAGTTCCAGGGTGGTGACGGAATTGATGGCGGTCATGGCGGCGGCCCCGTTGTCATAAGGCGGGCCGCGCCCACATTCGCGCAGCGGCCCAGGATTGCGCCGCTTGTTAAGGCGCCGCCGCGCACGACGCCAGTCCGGAGCTAAAGCGCCCGATAGGCCGGCAGGGTGAGGAATTCCTCGAAGGTTTCCGAGAAGCACATTTCAGCGAACAGCCGCACCGCATCGGCGAACCGCCCAGCCGGCCAGCCCTCCGCCAAGGCCGCGCGCAGATCGGCCATCTCATCGGCCAGCAGCTTTCGCACCAGCGCCTCGGTGACGATGCGCCCGTCGTCCAGGGCCGCGGCGTGGCGGATCCACTGCCAGATCTGGGCGCGGCTGATCTCGGCGGTGGCGGCGTCCTCCATCAGGTTGTTGAGCGGCACGGCGCCGCGGCCCGAGAGCCAGGCCTCCAGGTAGCGCACGCCGACGCGGATATTCTCCCGCAGGCCGGCTTCGGTGCGCGGCCCCTCATGCACCCGCAGCATATCCTCGCGGCTCACCGTCACGTCCTGACGCAACACCTGCAGCTGGTTCGCCCCCGGCATAAGCCGGTCGAACACCGCCATGGCCACCGCGACCAGGTCCGGGTGCGCCACCCAGGTGCCGTCATGGCCATCGGCGGCTTCGCGTTGCTTGTCGGCGCGGACCTTGGCGAAGGCGGCCTCGTTGGCGGCGGCGTCGCCCTTCACCGGGATCTGCGCGGCCATGCCGCCCATGGCGAAGGCGCCGCGGCGGTGGCAGGTCTGGATCAGCTTCAGCGAATAGGCGCGCAGGAAGGCGGCGCCCATGCCCATGCTGGCCCGGTCAGGGGTCAGCGCCGCCGGGTGGGTCTGCAGCCGTTTGATGAACGAGAAGATGTAGTCCCAGCGCCCGCAGTTGAGACCGGCCATGTGATCGCGCAGTTCGTAGAGGATCTCGTCCATCTCGAAGGCCGCCGGCAGGGTCTCGATCAGCACCGTGGCCTTGATGGTCCCCCGGGGCAGGCCGAGTTCGCCCTGGACGTGGACGAACACATCGTTCCACAGCCGCGCCTCCAGATGGCTCTCCATCTTCGGCAGATAGAAGTAGGGGCCGCTGCCCGCCGCCACCGCCGCCCGGGCGTTGTGGAACGCATAGAGGCCGAAATCGAACAGCGACGCGGAGACTTCCTCGCCATCGACAACCAGGTGCGCCTCGGGCAGGTGCCAGCCGCGCGGGCGCACCATCAGCACCGCGGGCGTCGCGCCCAGCGCATAGGTCTTGCCGGTGTTCGCATCCACATGGGTCAGCCGTCCCGCCCAGCGGTCGGCCAGATTGACCTGACCCTCGATCAGATTGGCCCAGGTGGGACTGGTGGCGTCCTCGAAGTCAGCCATGAACACCTTGGCCCCGGAATTCAGCGCGTTGATGATCATTTTGCGGTCCACCGGGCCGGTGATCTCCACCCGGCGGTCCTGCAGGTCGGCGGGAAGCGGCCCCACCGTCCAGTCGCCGGCCCGCACCGAGGCGGTTTCGGCCAGGAAGTCGGGGGTCTCGCCCAGATCGAACCGCGCCTGCCGCGCCGTCCGCCGCGCCAGCAGCGCCTGGCGGCGGGCGTCGAAGCGCCGGTGCAGATCGGCCACGAACGCCAGGGCCTCGGGGGTGAGGACTTCAGCGCCACGGCCGGTGATCGGACCGCGGAGGTCGAGGGTCTGCGGCGGCGCAAATGCGACGGACATGGGAAGTTCTCCTGAAGTTGCGCCCAAACTCCGCTCATCCCGGCCTTCACCGGGTGAGCGGGGCAATCTATCGCGGCCTATTCGGCCGCCATGGTCTCAGGCCGGAACTGGGCGGTCTCGGTGGAGTGCGCCATGGCCGTGGTGGACGACTGGCCGCCGGAGATCGCCATGGCCACCGCGTCGAAGTAGCCGGTGCCCACCTCGCGCTGGTGGCGGGTGGCGGTGTAGCCCTGGGCCTCCGAGGCGAACTCGGCCTCCTGCAGCACCGAATAGGCCGCCATGCCGCGATCCCGATAGTCCCGCGCCAGCTCGAACATGCCGTGGTTGAGGGCGTGGAAGCCGGCCAGGGTGACGAACTGGAACTTGTAGCCCATGGCCCCCAGCTCACGCTGGAACCGGGCAATGTCGATTTCGCTCAGGTTGGCGCGCCAGTTGAACGACGGCGAGCAATTGTAGGCCAGCAGCTTGCCAGGATGCTGCCGATGCACCGCCTCGGCGAAGGCGCGGGCCTCCTCCAGGTTTGGCCGCGAGGTCTCCCACCACAGGAGGTCGGCATGGCTGGCGTAGGACAGGCCGCGGGCGATGCAGTGCTGCAGGCCCGTGCCGGGCTTCAGGCGGAAGAAGCCCTCCGGGGTGCGGTCTTCACGGTCGATGAACGGATGGTCGCGCTCGTCGATGTCGGAGGTGATCAGCTGGGCGCTCTCGGCGTCGGTGCGCGCCACCACCAGGGTGGGGGTTCCCATGACGTCGGCGGCCAGGCGGGCGGCGTCGAGGTTGCGGATGTGGGCCTGGGTGGGGATCAGCACCTTGCCGCCCAGGTGGCCGCACTTCTTCTCGCTGGCCAGCTGGTCCTCGAAGTGGACACCGGCGGCCCCCGCCTCGATGAAGGCCTTCATGATCTCGAAGCTGTTCAGCGGCCCGCCGAAGCCGGCCTCGGCGTCGGCGACGATGGGCACAAACCAGTCGCGCTGGGCGCCGCCCTCGGCGTGTTCGATCTGGTCGGCGCGCTGCAGGGTGCGGTTGATGCGCCGGCAGAGTTCCGGGGCGGCGTTGGCCGGATACAGCGACTGGTCCGGATACATGGCCCCGGCGGTGTTGGCGTCGGCGGCCACCTGCCAGCCAGAGAGGTAGATGGCGTTGAGGCCGGCGCGGGCCATCTGCATGGCCTGGTTACCGGTCACCGCCCCCAGGGCGTTGATGAACGGTTCGTCGTGCAGTGATTTCCACAACCGGTTCGCGCCCCGCTCGGCCAGGGTCTGGGCGATGGGGAAGGAGCCGCGCAGGCGGCGCACATCGGCGGCCGAATAGGGCCGCGTGATGCCGGCATAGCGGCCCTCAGGCGCGCTGGGAACAAGGTCGTCGAACGCATTCATGACAGGGTTTCTCCGAAAGGCCCGCCGTTCCGTGACAAGCCGTAGGGCCCTTTAACTGCTGTTTTGCCGGATAGTTGGCGGGTCGGTGACGCAAAGAGGAATTCAAGTCACAAATAAACATTGTCGTTTTTGTCATTATGTGATAATAAGACTCAATGGCGCCACCCTCCCTTGACCGCAAACTGTTCCTCGGCGCGCGCATGAAGCGCCTGCGCCGGGAGCTGGGCCTCACCCAGACCCGGATGGCCGAAGATCTGGGGCTGTCGCCCAGCTATCTGAATCTGCTGGAGCGCAACCAGCGGCCGGTGACCGCCCAGGTGCTGTTGCGGCTGGCGGAGACCTACGACCTCGATCTGAAGGGCCTGTCGACGGATTCCGAGGCCGCCGACGCGGCGGGGCTGGCCGAGGTGTTCGCCGACCAGATGTTCCGCGACCTGGCCGCGCCGCGGCACGAATTGACCGAGGTGGCGGAGAGCGCCCCGGCGGTGGCGGAAGCGATCGTGCGGCTCTACCGGGCCTATCTGGATCAGCGGCGGCTCACCGAGCTGGGCGCGCTGCAGCGTCCCGAGGACGGCGGCGTGCGCGCCCACACCACCCCGTCGGACTGGGTGCGGGACTTCATCCAGGCCCACCGCAACCACTTCGCCGAACTGGAGGACGCGGCCGCTGCGCTCTGCGCCGGCCTCGACACCGAGCCCCAGGACTTCGCGGTCAAGGCCCGTGGACGGCTGGCGGAGCGGTTCGCGGTGCAGGTGCGCACGGTCCCGGTGGGTGTGCTGTCGGAGTCGGTGCGGCGCTACGACCATCACCGCAAGCGTCTGCTGCTGTCCGAGGTTCTGTCCGGCGCCAGCCGTGCCTTCGCGCTGGCCTACCAGCTGGCGCTGCTGGAGCATGGTCCGCTGCTGGAAGCTCTGGTGGAGCGCGCCGCGCCGCCGGACCGGCCGACCCGCGCCCTGGCCAAGGTGTCGCTGACCAACTACATGGCCGCCGCGATCCTGATGCCCTATGGCGCCTTCCACGAGGCGGCCGAACGCCTGAACTACGATATCGAACTGGTCCGCGCCCGCTTCGGGGTCAGCTACGAGCAGGCCAGCCAGCGGCTAACCACCCTCAACCGGTCCGGCGCGCGTGGGGTGCCGTTCTTCATGCTGCGGGTGGATTCGGCCGGCAACATCTCCAAGCGCTTCGCCGCCGCCAGCTTCCCGTTCTCCCGGTTCGGCGGCGCCTGCCCGCGCTGGAATATCCACTCGTGCTTCCGCACCCCCGGGCGCATCGTCACCCAGATCGTCGAGACCCCGGACGGGCAGCGGTTCTTCACCATCGCGCGCACGGTGAACCGGGTCGCAACCGCCTACGACGGCGAGGAATCCGAGCTGGCGATCGGCCTGGGCTGTGAACTGAAATACGCCGAGAAGCTGGTCTATTCCCGCGGCCTCGACCTGCGCGACCCGGCGGTCACGCCCATCGGCCCCGCCTGCCGCATCTGCGAGCGCCCCGCCTGCCCGCAGCGGGCCGCCGAGCCGATCAATCGCACCCTGACGGTGGACGACTTCACCAAGTCGGTGTCGCCCTACCCCTTCGCCTCAAACTGAGCATTAACCGCCAGCAGCCCCGCCAGCCTGTTGTGCAGGGCCTCGGCGTCCTTCATCTCGCACTCCCACACCGTCTCCACCCGCCAGCCCGCGGCCTGCAGCGCCGCCTGCGAACCCACGTCCCGGGCCCGGTTGCGGGTCACCTTGGCCACCCAGTAGTCGCGGTTGGCCTTGGGAACCCGGGCCCCGCGGGGGCAGTCGTGGCCGTGCCAGAAGCAGCCGTGGACGAACACCGCCAGCTTGCGCCGCCGCATGACGATGTCCGGGACCCCCGGCAGGTCGCGGGCGTGCAGCCGGTAGCGGGCGCCCAGGGCCCACATGAGCTTGCGCACCCGAAGCTCCGGGGCGGTGTCGCGGCCCTTGACCCGGGCCATCACCGCCGAGCGTTTGGCGGCGTCGTAGACGTCGTGGCTCACAGCCCTTCGAACAGCGCCGTCGACAGGTAGCGTTCGGCGAAGGAGGGGATGATGGCGACGATGGTCTTGCCGGCCATCTCCGGGCGCGAGGCCACGTCGAAGGCCGCGGTGAGCGCCGCGCCGGACGAGATGCCCACCGGGATGCCCTCCTCCATCGCCACCCGCCGGGCCATGGCGAAGCTGTCGTCATTGGAAACCTGGATGATTTCGTCGATGACCCCGCGGTCGAGGATCGCCGGCACGAAGCCCGCGCCGATGCCCTGGATCTTGTGCGGCCCCGGCTGGCCGCCGGACAGCACCGGCGAGGCTTCGGGCTCCACCGCCACCATCAGCACCGAGGGCTTGCGGGCCTTCAGCACCTGGCCCACCCCGGTGATGGTGCCGCCGGTGCCGACCCCGGAAATCACCACATCGACCTTGCCGGCGGTATCGTTCCAGATCTCCTCGGCGGTGGAGACCCGGTGGATCAGCGGGTTGGCGGCGTTCTCGAACTGCTGCGGCATCACCGCGCCGGGAGTGGCATCCACCAGCTCCCGGGCCCGGGCCACGGCCCCGGCCATGCCGCGCTCGGGCGGGGTCAGCTCCAGTTTGGCGCCCAGGATCAGCAGCATCTTGCGCCGCTCCATGGACATGGACTCCGGCATCACCAGGGTCAGCTTGTAGCCCTTGGCGGCGGCGACGAAGGCCAGGGCGATGCCGGTGTTGCCGCTGGTGGGCTCGACGATGGTGGAGCCGGGCTTGAGCAGCCCCTTGGCCTCCAGATATTCGATCATCGCCACCCCGATGCGGTCCTTCACCGAGGCCAGCGGATTGAAGAACTCCAGCTTGGCCAGCACCTCGCCCTTGGGCTTCAGCGCCGCGCTCAGCCGGGGCAGGCGCACCAGGGGGGTGTCGCCGATGGTGTCGAGGATGGAATCGAAGATCTTGCCGCGGCCGGCGCGCTGATAGCGGGCGGCGTCGTAAGCCTTGTCGGGGGTGGCGTCCATGATGGCCTCCGGCGTTGGGATGGGTCCAGCGAACCTATGCCCTCCCGCGCGGAATTTTAAGTGGCGTTATTCCGCGGCCAGGACGGCGTCCGGCTGCAACAGCGGCCGCAGGATCTCCTGGGCCAGCCAGCGGACCACGGGAACCGCCACCCCGTCGCCGGCCACGTGCAATGCCGAGGTCGCCGTGGCCGGCAGCCGGTAGCTGTCCGGCAGACCCATCAGCCGGGCGGCCTCACGCGGGCTGAGCAGCCGCGAGTGGACCCGGCCGGCCTCAGCCACCACCACCGTCTGGCGCGACGAACC
>CAXNKO010000015.1:0-11833 GCA_964202685.1 Caulobacterales bacterium | reverse complement strand
GGGGAGGCCCTGGTGGACGCCGACGACCTGCTGGCCGCGGCGCTGCGACTGCGGCCCGACCGCATTCTGCTGGGTGAGCTGCGCGGCCGCGAGGCCTTCTCCTTCCTGCGGGCGGTGAACAGTGGCCATCCGGGGTCGATCACCACGGTGCACGCTGACCATCCGGCCGGGGCCCTGGACCAGATCGCGCTGCTGGCCATGACCTCCGGCGTCGACCTCGGCTGGGACAAGCTGCGCGCCTACATCGGCCAGGTGGCGGACGTGGTGGTGCAGCTGGAGCGCACGGCGGGGATCCGGCGGGTCTCCGAGATCGCCTTTCAGCCCCGGGCTAGACGAAGCCCAGTGTCCGGGGGGTGAAGTTCCGCAGATTGGGGAAGATGGTGTCCAGCTCGGCCGGGGACACGCCGAACCAGTTTCCGAGGGTGGCGGCGTACTGCTCCACCGAGGTGGTCGGAATCAGCGCCGAACTGACCATGTTGGGATTGTTGAAGCCGCCGATATCGACGCCGAGGGTCGGGTACTGGCCGTAGATATTGCCGCCGTTCACCGCCCCGCCCAGCACGAAGTGGTGGCCGCCCCAGGCATGATCGGTGCCGTCGCCGTTGGTGGTGAAGGTGCGGGAGAAGTCCGAGGCGGTGAAGGCGGTCACGTCGCCGCGCCGGTCGGCGCCGCCGATGTTGGACAACGCGCCGTCGAAATAGGCCAGGGCGTGGGCGACCTTGGCCAGCAGATTGGGCTGAGTGGTGTTCTGGAAGTCGTGGGTGTCCCAGCCGCCGAGGCTGACGAAGAACACCTGCCGGCGCGCGCCGAGCGCAGCGCTGGCGGCCACCATCCGCGCCACGGTCTGCAGCTGGGTGGCCAGGGTGTTGGCCTCGACATTGCCGGTGATGGGGTTGGTGTAGGGGGCCGGCGCGGCGATTCCGCTGACGGTCGGCTGGGCGAAGGCGCTGTTGACGGTGGCCGCCGAATTGATCGACCGCGTCACCACGCCGGCGTGGTCGGCGGCGAAGAAGCTGCTGGAGCTATTGTCCTGGATGATTTCCCGCATCCGGGTTCCGGCCACGGCGCCGCCGAACAGGGTGGTGGCGGCGGCGCCATTGATCACCACCGCAGGCTGGGCGGCGGTGGTCAGCTGGTACTGAATGATGTTGCGGCCGGAGAGAAACACCGCGTTGCCCGCCGTCGAAATGGCCGTGAACAGGGTCGAGGCGCCATTGGCGCTGGCCAGCATGTCGCCCATGCGCCCGCCCCAGCCCTCGCGCACGCCTTCGATGGCGCCCGCCTGCCAGACCGACTGCTGATCGTTGTGCGAGAACAGGTTGAGCGGCAGCGGGACCGAGCGGGCCTGATACTGGGCCTTGGTGGTGGGCTGGATCAGCGGCCCCAGATTGGCCACCACCGCCAGCCGCCGCTGGTTGAACAGGCCCTGCAGCGGGGCCAGGAAGGGGTGGAGCGCGAAGGTGCGGGTGGACGCGTTGGTGCCGGCCGGGATCGGTTGGGCGACGAGTGGGGCGATCGGCAGCACCCCGCCCCAGGCCTCCGGGGCGTTGGCGTCGGCGACTCGGCCGGTGACCGGGCTGGTCTGGCCAATCGGGGTGGGCGCGGTTCCCACCGGCATCAGCGCGATGGGGTCGTCGCCGGTGTTGCGGGCGGCGAAATAGCGGCCCCAGCTGTCGGTATCGGTGGCCAGCACGGCATTGTTGGCGTCGTTGCCGCCGAACAGAAACACGCACACCAGGGCCTTGTAGTCGGTCGCGGATTGGCCGGCGGCCGATCCCACCGCGGCCATCTGCAGGGCGAAGGGCGCGGCCGTCCCCAGGAGTCCGAGCCCACCCCCGATGCGAAGAAGTTCGCGGCGGTCGATCGTTCTCATCGCTGGGCCAGATATTCGGGTGAGGACATGGTCAGCAGCACCGCCACCTTGGCCCGGTTGAGACGGGCCGCGGCGACCTGGGCCTGATTGGTGTCGGTGGCCGCGGGCAGGGGCGCCGAGTTCACCGCCTCAACGATGCGTCCCTTGAGCGTGCTCGACATGGTTCCGTACATCAGCAGCAAGCTCATGCGATCGACGAGGGCGCTGGCGTCGTTGGCCAGGGCGGCTTCGGCCGTGTAGGGCGCGGTCACGTCATTGGCGGTTCCGATCCCGGTGTTGATCGCCGTCTGCATGGTGTTGAGGTATCCCGCCGTCGAAACTTCGTCGACGATCTGGAACTCCGGAGCCACCAGGTTCTGCTGGCCGATCCGGGTGTTGGGGGGCGAGTAGCCCGGCCGGAAGAAGTTGAACACCGAGGGCGCGGCCAGGGCCGACTGGCTGAGCGAGGTGTTGGCGCTGGTGGACGCGATCAGCCAGTTTCCGGACGCCGAGCGGGCCCCGAAGGCGCGCATCCAGTTGCCCATCCGCACCAGCGGCTCCCGCAGCTTGCCGAAGGTGGCCGAGTTGACCACCGCGCCGTCGCGGGCCTCGGCGTCGGTGAGCACGGCCCGCACTACGGCGGCCAGGTCGCCGCGCACGCCGGACCCATTGTTGACGAAGATGGCCGCGACCCGGCCCACAGAGCCGGGGCGGGGGTTGGAGGTGACCAGCCGCTGGATGAGCTGTCGGGAGACGAACGGCGCGGTGTTGGGGTGGTTGAACAGGGTGTCGAGGGCGATCTTCAGGTCGCCGGCGGGGTCCGCCGTCGCCGAGGCCGGGATGGTCACGCCGAGGAAGCTCTTGGCCGAGGTCGAGTGGTAAAACGGATAGGCGATCATCGAGCGCACCGTCGCGTCGGCGGCGCGGCCGCGTCCGAAGAAGGTGGTGGTGTTGCTCGGGGCCGGCGAATACCAGCTGAAGCCAGTGAACACCTTGGCCAGGCCCGAAACGTCATCGGGCGAGTAGGTCGCCAGGGCCTGGCCGGCGGCGTTGGTGCGGACCGTGCCGTCCGCATTGAGCTGGAACAGGCCGACGGTCATCAGTTGCATGACCTCGCGGGCGTAGTTCTCATCGGGATTGCGGCCGGTGAGCGGGTCCTCCTTCTGATTGGCCAGATGGGTGAGGTAGGCGCCCATCATCGGGTGCAGCGACACCAGCTCCAGCAGGTTGCGGTAGTTGCCGAAGGCGTTGGCGCCCAGCATGTCGTAGTAGGAGGCCGCCCCGCGCACATCGATGTTCGGGTCGGCCAGGGAGATCACGAACATCTCCGACAGCGCCAGTTTCACCCGCTGGCGCAGTTGGTCGTCGCCGGTGGCGGCCTGCAGCCAGAAGCTCTCGTAGAACTGGTTGGGGCTGAGCTGGGCGTTGGGGTTGATGGCGCGCAGCTGCGCCAGCCGGGTTTCCACATGGGTCTGGTGCGAACCGGTGGGGGCCAGGGCCATCTGCTGGGTCAGCCAGTTGGCGTAGCCGGTGGTCTGCAGGCTGGCGATGGTCGCCTCGGTGGCCCCGAAGGTCGCCTGGGTGAGGAAGCGCGCGGCCTCGGGCGCGGTGACCGGGGCCGAGGCGGGCGGCGGCGTTGGGGCCGGCGTCGCGCCGCCGGAGGATCCGCCGCCGCCGCCGCCGCACGCGGCCAGCAGGGCGCAGGCCGCCAGCGACGCCCAGAAGCCGTTGCGGTCTCGACCGCCCATCGGCCCATTGCTCTCCAA
The DNA here is from genome assembly GCA_964202685.1 of Caulobacterales bacterium. Taxonomy (GTDB): domain Bacteria; phylum Pseudomonadota; class Alphaproteobacteria; order Caulobacterales; family Caulobacteraceae; genus Phenylobacterium. Next base: position 8,215 of record CAXNKO010000015.1, on the reverse strand, counting down.
GAAACTTAGCAGCACGAAGCTTCGCATACGCGCAGCGCTTGTCCAGCGACCTTTGCGGGCGCCTAACGCCAGTAGGCTTCCCGGGCGCCGATCTCCTGGGGTGAGAACCGCAGGCGCGCGGCCTCGCGTCGGTGGGCCAGCGGCCCGCCCAGCTCGACGCCCAGCGGACCCAGGCGGGTGGACCACAGGTGCAGGGGATACTCCCGGGTAAGGCCGATGGCGCCGTGCATCTGGTGGCATTCCCGAGCCACCAGGGTGGCGGCGGCGGCGGCGCGGCCGGCGGCGGTGGCGGCGCTGAGCGGGCTGGCGTCACGGAAGGCCGCCTCCAGGGCCATCCAGCGCGCGCCCTCGACGATCACCACCAGCTCGGACAGCCGATGCTGCAGGGTCTGGAACTCGCCGATCGGGCGGCCGAACTGCACGCGGTCCTTCACGTATTGCACCGTCAGATCCAGGGCGCCCTGCATGGTTCCCACGGTCTCGAAGGCCAGCGCCAGCCGCCACCAGCGCCGCAGGGTCTCGCCCGTGCCCGGGCCGAGGTTTCTGGCCCGGGCCAGGGCGCCGGGCGCCAGCCGGCCCATGGGCCAGCCCACCTGGTCGGTGTCCACCGGCTGCACGTCGCCGTCGCCAAGCTCGAGGGCCTGGGCCTCATCGCCGGCGTCAATCAGCAGCAGGCGCGCATGGCGGCCAAAGCGGAACGGGAAGTCCGCCGGCCGGCGGGTCAGGGCCACGGGAACCTGCGGATTGGCCCCCAGCAGCTTGCCGGCCACGATCTCGCCAGCGGCGTAGGCGCTGGCGCCCGCCGCCTTGGCGACCTCCAGGGCCACCAGTCCGGCCTCGATGGGACCGGTCCCATCGCCGGCGACGATGTCGGTAAAGCCCGCCTCGGCCAGCCTGGAGTCCAGGTCGTGGTCGTAGCCGTCGCTGGCCAGCAGCGCCTTGGCGCGGGCCGCGGTGTCGTGGCGGGTCAGCAGGGTGCGGACCGCATCGACGATCTGCTGCTGCTCGGTGGTGAGGGTCAGGTCCATGGGATCAGTCCCTCGCGCCGACGGCGGGCCGCGGCAGGTTGAGCCAACGGGTGGCGATCTGGTCGAGCTGGATTTCCGTGGCCCCCGAGGTGATGCCGGCGGTGAGATTGAAGCGGCTGCGGCCGGATCCCCCCAGACTGTGTTCGGCCAGCACCAGGTCGGCGGCCTCGGCCACCACCTGATAGGCCCGCGTGCCGGCCACCCGCGCCACGTTGGAGTCCGCCGTGGGGGGCGAACCCTGGGCGCGCAGATCGACGACGCGGAAGTAGAGCAGCCGCGCGGCCTCCACCGCCTCCCAGGCCTCGCCCAGCTTGGCCTGCACGGCCGGGTCGTCCATCAGGCCGCGGGCGTTGGCCTCTCGGGCCAGGGCGTTGAGCTGGTTCTCGGCGTGGCGGTAGTGGGCGACGCCGATGCGCTCGAAGGCCAGGGCATAGCGCACCACCGACCAGCCGCCGTTCTCGGGACCGAGGCGGTTGGCTGCCGGCACCCGCATCTCGGTGAACACCGGGTTGGAAAACGCGCTCTCGCCCACGAAGCCCAGCACCTTGTTGATCTTCAGGCCCGGGGTGTCCATGGGCGTCAGCAGCACGGTGATGCCCTTGGAGCGCTTCTCCTCCGGGTCGGTGCGGACCAGCAGGAACAGCCATTCGGCGATGGCGGTGTGGGAGGTCCAGATCTTCTCGCCGGTGACCACATAGTCGTCGCCGTCGCGGATCGCCCGGGTGCGCAGGCTGGCGAGGTCGGAGCCGGCGTCGGGTTCGGAAAAGCCCTGGCTGAAGGTGATGTTCCCGGCCGAAATCCGCGGCAGGAAGTAGGCTTTCTGTTCGGCCGAGCCGAACTGCATGATCGCCGGGCCGATCCAGTTGACGTTCATGTATTGCGAGCCGCGCGGCTCGCCATCCGGAGACCCCACCTCCTCGCTGAGGATGGCCGCCCGCCAGGCCGGCGCGTCGCCGCCGCCGTATTCCTTCGGCCAGCTCTGGGTCAGGTAGCCGCGCGCGGCCATTTTGCGGCAGAACTCGCCGGCGGCGGCCTTGTACTCGGCCGGCGGCAGACCCTTGTAGCCCTTCCAGTCCGGCCCTAGGGCCTCGCGCAGGAAGCCGCGCAGCTGGGCGCGGTATTCGATGTCGTCGGCGGTCCAGTCGAAATCCATGGCGTCCTGCGCTCCGGCCGGGGGTGGGCGATGGCTGCGGCAACCCTAGGGGCCGGAGAAATCTCAGGTCAAGCGCGGGCCCAGGGAGATCGGGTGAACGAACAGACGCCGGAGCGTTCGCCGCCCCTGCGATCGCGCCAACCGTTCCCGGACGTGGCGTGGCGCGGATCACGGCCTGAAAGCCTGACCCGTTCGAGGGGCGACGCCTCGAGACCTACGTCGGTCGGCGTTTTTTTCAACTGGCGGCCGGCGCCCTTCCGAACTGGCCCTGGGGCGTGTGTCCCGGAAATTTTCATTCGTATTGTCATATCCTTATGGATATTCCAGTGTTTCGAGATCCCATCGCCAGGCGCCAACCGGGGCGCCGGCGGGATGAACGATGAGAACAAACAGAGAATATCATAGCTGCGCCACAAGGCAAGTTTTTCCGTGCAGGTCCGCTGACGGCGTGGCGGGAATGCAGCCGGGGGTTCGGCGGCTCTGTTCATCCCGTCCGGTTTGTTTCGTCACCAATCCATCCGGGCTGCACAGCCTAGTGTCACCGCCTATGGCCCTTCGCCGGGATGAGCGGGGTGGGGCTGTTTCAGCCCGAAACGGACCCTCGCGCTCATCTCTGCGCCACCGTCCTGACAATGCTGGCGTCCAGGGCCTCGTAGCCGGCGTAATCCAGGGTCTCGTAGAGGTCCGCCCGGGTCTGCATCGCCCCCACCCGCGACGCCGCCCCGCCCTCGGCGGCGATGGCGGCGTAGAGGTCTTCCTGGGCCTTGGCCGCGACCCGGAGCGCGCTTACCGGCCAGATCACCATGGCGTAGCCGAGCGCTTCGAACTCGGCCGCGGTGAGGAACGGCGTCGCCCCGAACTCGGTCATATTGGCCAGCAGCGGGACCTGCACCGCTTCGGCGAAGGCCCGGAACATGGCCGGGTCGGTGAGCGCCTCGGGGAAGATGGCGTCGGCGCCGGCGTCCACATAGAGGCGCGCCCGGGCGATGGCGGCGTCGAGCCCTTCGGCAGCGACGGCGTCGGTGCGGGCCACGATCACCAGGTCGCGCCGCGCGCGGGCGGCGGCGGCGATCTTGGCGGCCATCTCCTCCGGGCTCACCAGCCGCTTGTCGTTCAGGTGGCCGCATTTCTTCGGCAGCACCTGGTCCTCGATCTGCACCGCGCCTGCGCCGGCCTCCTCGAAGCGGACCACCATGTTCATGACGTTGAGCGCCTCGCCGAAGCCGGTGTCGCCGTCGGCGAGGATCGGCAGGCCGGCGGCGTGCCAGACCTGGCGGATGTGGAAACAGAGGTCGTCGATGGTGGTGACCCCCAGGTCCGGCAGACCCATGGCGGCCGATACCGCCGCGCCGGACAGATACAGCGCCTCGAAGCCTGCGGCCTTGGCCTGCAGCGCCGACAGGCCGTTGTAGGCGCCGGGCATGCGCAGAATCCCCGGCCGGGCCAGGGCCTGGCGGAACAGGGTCCCGGCGCTTTCCCGGGGCCGTGAGGACGCGACGAGATAGGTCATGGGCGAAGCCTCCGCCATTGGCGTTTGCGAGCCGGCCGGTTTGTTGTCAATGACCGGGCCGGGCGCCACAGTCGGCGACCGGATCGGCCCCTTGGCCGGCCCAGCCCATGCGAGGATGCGTGCAAGTCGAGAACCCCTTCAAGGCCGCGCTCCGGGCCGGCCAGCCGCAGATCGGCCTGTGGCAGGCGCTGACCAGCCCGATCACCGCCGAGATCTGCGCCGGCGCCGGCTATGACTGGCTGCTGTTCGACGGCGAGCACGCCCCCAACACCCTGACCAGCCTGAGCGATCAGCTTCGCGCCGTCGCCGCCTATCCCAGCCATGCCATCGCCCGCCCCCCGGTCGGCGAGGCCTGGATGATCAAGCAGTACCTGGACCTGGGGTTCCAGACCCTATTGGTCCCGTTGGTGGACACCGCCGCGCAGGCCCAGGCCCTGACGCGGGCGGTGCGCTATCCCCCGGCCGGGATCCGCGGGGTGGGGGCGGCGCTCGCCCGGGCCAGCCGCTGGAACCGGCTCGGCGACTACACCGACTGGGCCGACGCCCAGGTCTGTCTGCTGGTGCAGGTGGAGACCCGCGAGGGGCTGAACAACCTCGACGCCATCGCCGCCACGGAAGGGGTGGACGGGGTGTTCATCGGCCCCGCCGACCTCTCGGCCTCCATGGGCCACCTGGGAAACCGCGGCCACCCGCAGGTGCAGGCGGCCATCGACGACGCCATCGGCCGCATCAAGGCGGCCGGAAAGGCCCCGGGCATTCTGGTCTCCGACGAGGTCTCGGCCCGCCGCTACCTGGAGCTGGGCTGCCTGTTCGTCGGCGTCGGCAATGACGTGGCGCTGTTCTCCGGCGCCGTCACCGACCGGGCGCGGCTGTTCAAGGCCGGCGGCTCCGGCGCCGGCGGCGGCTACTGAGTCCATGAACACCCACGACTACATCATCATCGGCGCCGGTACGGCCGGCTGCGTGCTGGCCACCCGGCTGGTGGAGGCTGGCAGGAGTGTTCTGCTGCTGGAGGCGGGCCCCACCGACAACAACCCGTTCATCCACATCCCCGGCGGCCTTCAGAAGCTGAAGGGCGATCGGTCCTGGACCTTCTTCACCGAGCCGGAGGCCAGCGCCCTGGGCCGGCCCGTCCACCTGAAGCAGGGGCGCGGCCTGGGGGGCGGCTCGTCGGTCAACGGCATGGTCTATATCCGCGGCCGGGCCAGCGACTATGACGGCTGGCGCGACGCCGGCTGCCCGGGCTGGGGCTGGGACGAGGTGCTGCCCGCCTTCCGGCGCTCGGAGGCCAACCAGAAGTTCGCCGGACCCTGGCACGGGACCGACGGGCCGCTGAAGGTCGCCGACGCCGGCTATCACCATCCGCTCAGCTACGCCTTCATCCGCGCCGGCCAGCAGGCGGGCCTGGCCTATAACGAGGACTTCAACGGCGAGCGCCAGGAGGGGGTGGGCTTCTACCAGACCACCAGTTTCGCCGGCCGCCGCCAATCGACGCCGGTGGCCTTCCTGGCCCGGGTGCGCCGGAACCCGCTGCTGACGCTGCGCACCGACGCCACGGTGCAATCGGTGCTGGTGGAGAACGGCGCGGCGACCGGGGTGCGCTTCTCGGCCAAGGGCGGCGGCGTGCAATCGGCCCTGGTCCGCGAGGAAGTGATCCTCTGCGCCGGCGCCTTCGGATCGCCGAAAATCCTGCAGGTGTCCGGCATCGGGCCCGCCGCCCTGCTGGGCCGGCTGGGGATTGCGCTCACCCGCGACATCGCCGCGGTGGGCGAGAACCTCCAGGACCACTTCCAGGCCGGGATCTATGGCCGCACCCGCGGGCCGATCAGCCTGCTGGGCCAGGACAAGGGGCTGAACGCCCTGCGCCATGGGCTGCAGTGGCTGCTGTTCCGCTCGGGCCTGCTCACCTCCAACATCGTCGAGTCCGGCGGTTTCGTCGATACCACGGGCGAAGGCCTTCCCGACATCCAGTTCACCACCGTGCCGACCCTGACCGGCGACGTGGGCCGCCCGGCCCTGCCCGGACACGGCATGTCGGTGAGCCCCTGCGTGCTCAGGCCGAAGTCGCGGGGCTCGGTGATGATCGCCTCGCCCGACCCGGCCGCGACGCTGAGCGTGCGCGCCAATGCGCTCAGCCACCCCGACGACATGGCCACCCTGATCCGCGGCATGAAGGTGGCCCGCAAGATCATGGCCGCGCCGGCGCTCGCGCAGCTGCTGGAATGCGAACTGGCGCCGGGGCGCGACTTCGCCCAGCCAGTCTCGGACGCGGTGCTGGAACAGCACGCCCGCACGGTGATGAAGACCGTCTATCACCCCTGCGGAACCTGCCGGATGGGGTCAGACCCCGACGCCGTGGTCGATCCTCAGCTCCGCGTCGTCGGCGTGCCCCGGCTGCGGGTGGCCGACGCCTCGATCATGCCGGCCCTGGTCAGCGGCAACACCAACGCGCCGGCGATCATGATCGCCGAACGCTGCGCCGACTTCATCCTGCGCCGGGGGTGAAACCGGCCCTATGCCGGGGTTTCCGGCCAGGGCAGCCGCACGGCGGCGCCGCGGAACAGCTTGGCCGGACCGCCGAGACTGACCGAACGCTTGTACTCGAGCATGGGGATCTGCCGCAGCCGCGCGATGATCCGCGACGAGATCGGCGCCTGCTCCCAGGTGGGGTCGCCCCAGGCGATCTCGCCGCGGCCCGAGGACATCCAGGCCACATCCACCTGGGTCTCGACCTTGACCGGATAGTCCGCATCGACGACGCCGCCGGGCCCGGAGATGTACTTCCAGCCGAAGGTGGTGGTGCGGGTCATGGCCTGGCGCGCCTTGGCCAGCCGCTCGCCTTCCAGGGGCTGCATGTCATAGGTGCGGCCGCTGAGCAGGAAGCCGTCATATTCGTGGCAGGAGAAGGCCGCGCCCGTCGCCTGCGGGACCAGGTCGGGGATGCGGGCATAGAGCTTGGGATTGCCAAGGAACTCCCGCCCGGCGATCACCGAATTGGCGTCGTTCTCCCAGATCGCCAGGTGGACCGGGGCGTTGAACACCGTCTCGCCGTTCCGATAGGTCACCCCCACCAGCACCTGGGCGACGTTGTATTGCCGCCCGGCGAGGAAATCGATGCCGCAGAGCTGCTGGTGGGTCACCGTCACCGTCGGATGCTCGGGCACCTCGAAATAGTGCGGCACCAGATCGGCCACCGCATCCCGCTCGGTCACGAACGGAATCGCCGTCGAGGTGATGTCCTTGTAGTCGCTGGTGGCCGGCAGCACGGTGGGCCCATAGGCGGCCGGCATGTCATAGCGTGCGCCCGGTTTCGTCAGTTGCGGCATAGGTCCTCCCAATCTCGGCAGGAAATAGACCCCCCAAGTCGATGGGCCGCAACAGCGAACTCGCCGTCGCTACCCCAGGCGCGACGGATCGGCTACCAGACGCAGAATGGCGCGCGGGGGAAGGATCGGCATGCGGCGGCTGGGCGAGTTCGACTACGTCATCGTCGGCGCGGGCTCCGCCGGCTGCGTACTCGCCCATCGGCTCTCCGAGGACGGCAAGGCCCGGGTGCTGCTGCTGGAGGCCGGCGGCGAGGACCGCGATCCGTGGGTCCACATCCCCCTGGGTTATGGCCGGCTGTTCCGCGCCGGGCCCCACAACTGGGGCTACAAGACCCAACCGGAGCCCGAACTGGCGGACCGGGAGATTTCCCAGCCCCGCGGCCGGCTGATGGGCGGCTCCAGCTCCATCAACGGCCTGGTCTATGTCCGCGGCCAGGCGCAGGACTATGACCGCTGGCGGCAGCTGGGCAATGTCGGCTGGGGCTATGACGACGTCCTGCCCTACTTCAGGAAGGCCGAGGACCAGGCCCGCGGCGCCGACCCCTGGCACGGCTCGGGCGGGCCGCTGTCGGTCTCCGACCAGCGCGAGCCGCATGAACTCTGCGACGCCTTCATCGCCGCGGCGGGGCAGGCGGGCCACCCCCACAACCCCGACTTCAACGGCGAACGCCAGGAGGGCGCGGGCTACTTCCAGACCACCTCGCGACGGGGCCTGAGGTGCAGCGCGGCGACAGCCTATCTGCGCCCCGCCCGCCGGCGGCCCAATCTGACCGTGGTGAGCGGGGCGCTGGCGACGCGGATTCTGTTCGAGGGCCGCCGCGCAGTTGGCGTTGAGTGGCGCCAGGGCGGTGAAACGCGCCAGGCCGGCGCCCTGGCCGAGGTGGTGGTCTGCGCCGGGGCGTTCAACACCCCGCAGCTGCTGCAGCTGTCCGGCGTCGGACCTGGCCGGCTGCTCGCCGGGCTGGGCGTGCCGGTGGTCTGCGACGCCCCCGGCGTCGGCGAAGACCTGCAGGACCATCTGCAAGCCCGCTTCGTCTATCGCTGCGCCAGGCCGATCACCCTCAACGACGACATGGCCAGCCTGTGGCGGCAGGTGGCCATCGGCCTGCGCTTCGCCCTGTGGCGCAAGGGGCCACTGACGGTCAGCGCCGGTTACGCCGGCGGTTTCTTCCGCACCGACCCGCGGCTGGCCAGCCCA
>CAXNKO010000014.1:0-11892 GCA_964202685.1 Caulobacterales bacterium | reverse complement strand
GTTGAAAAGTTCCGATCCAACTCCGCGCCCGTGAGCCTCCGGGGATACGAAAAGCTGGTCCAGCCGCTGCTCCGCGAGGCACAGCGCGAGGAAGCCTAGGAGTTGATTGTCCGCCTCTGCGACTGTGACGGTCCAACGTGTCGCAAGGTCGCCGGGCAATCGCCTTTCCAGATCGGCCTTGGTCACGACGGGGTCATGCAGGCCAATAGAGCACCAACTCTCGTACCAGAGGTCTACGAGAGCGCGTTGATCCTCACCTCTGAAAGGCCGAAGCTGCACCATAAAGCCAATGCAGACTTCGCCGATGTTCGCAACGCGTATTTCGATGATGGTCCACCTTACGCCAACCCTGGAAGAATCCACCCGCCTCCGCTATATAACCCCTATGACAAAGGCATCCCCACAGTCCTCAAGCATCGGATCATGCCAGGTCCGCAACGCCAAGACCGGCCAGCTCGTGACCGTGCGTGGCATGGGTGCGCTCAAGGGCCACTTGACCTTGCAAAAGGGTGTGGACCTCACCAAGCCAGTCGCGTCTCAGGCCTTGAAGGGTAGTGTCGCAGCGTCGGCCAAGCGCTGACGCTTGGCGGGGCTGCTGCTCGATACCCACGCGCTCTATTGGCTGGTGAGCGCCGAGGCGCCCCTGACAGATGCGGCATTGGTCGATATCGGGATCGCGCAGGACGCAAATCTACTGTTCGTGTCTCCGATCACCGCGTGGGAACTCTCGATCGCCGTTCAGAAGCCACCGCGAGCGAATCGGCCCCGTCTGGCTGACCCACCGGATAAGTGGTTCCGGCAGGCTGTACGGGCGACGGGCGCGCGGATCGCGCCGATCAGACAGCGGATCGCGCTGGAGGCGGCGAATGTCGTCACCGCAACCGGGCATAAGGACCCAGGGGACTGCTATCTCATCGCCACCGCACGGGTGAACCGAATGCAACTCATGACGCGCGACGCGATCATCCACCGCATCGCAGCGGAGAACCCCGGCTGGCTCGACGTAACGGCGTGCTGAGCAGCCCCCCTAATTCGACCCCCGCAGGCTCGGCTTGCCCAGCAGCGTATCCGCAATAATCCGCAACTGGATCTCCGACGTCCCCTCGAAGATCTTGGTCAGCCGGGCGTCGCGCCAGTAGCGCTCGATGGGATAGAGGGTGGTGTAGCCGGCGCCGCCGAAGATCTGCAGCGCCTCGCTGGTCACCCGCTCGCTCATCTCCGAGGCGAACAGCTTGACCATCGAGGTCTCGATGGAGCCGCCCCGCCCGGCGTCCACCTCATGGCAGACGTGATACATCAGCTGCCGCGCCGCCTCGATCTCGGTGGCCATGCCGGCGATCTTGAAGCGGATGGCCTGGAAGTCGCTGATCGGCTGTTTGAACTGCACCCGGGTCTTTGCGTAGTCCATGGCGTCTTCCAGCGCGCCGCGCGCGCAGCCGATGGAGCGGGCGGCGGTGTGGGCCCGCGCCAGGCCCAGCGCGAAGGCGGCCGATTCCACCGCCTCGCCCTCGCCGGTCTCGGCGAACTGCACCGGGGCGCGGACGTTGTCGAAATGCAGCTCCCAGGTCTTCCAGCCGAAATAGCCGATCTTGGGGATCGGCGCCCCCGAACAGCCCTGGGGCAGCTCCCCCTTCGGCTTCTCCACCGAGACATACATGGTCGGGCCCCGGCCGCCGGGGGCGTCAGGATCGTCCAGCCGGCAGAGCACGCTGATGTAGTCGGCCCCGTCGGCGAAGGTGCACCAGTATTTCGAGCCGCTGATCACCCATTCGTCGCCGTCGCGCCTAGCCTTGCAGCTCACCGCCGAGAGGTCGGAGCCGACGCTGGGCTCCGACAGCGCCACCGCGCCCAGGTACTGGCCCCTGGCCATCCGCCCGATGCGCTCGCGCCGCGCCGCGCCCTGGCCCGGAACCGAGCGATAGAAGGAATTTCCCCGGGCGATGATGCTGGCCACGCTCATCCAGCCCCGCGCCAGTTCCTCGGCCACCAGGCAATATTCGAACGCCCCCAGGCCCAGGCCGCCCAGCTCCTCCGGGATCAATATGCCGAAGAAGCCCAGCTCCCCCATCTGCTCGATGAGCTCGCGGGGCATGTCGCCCTTCTCCGGGTCGATGCGATTGGCCGCCGGCAACACCACGTCGCGGGTGAAGTCGCGGGCCACGTCGCGGATCATGATCCGCTCGGGGGTCATGTGGCCACCGGCCGGCGCGGAGGTGTCGTTCATGCGGGGTCCTCGTTACCCAACCGCTCTGCGCCGACCTGGCCCGGGGCCCTTCTCCCTGCAGGGAGAAGGTGGCCCTGCGGAGCAGGGTCGGATGAGGGGCCACGCAGGCAGTGGGGGCTGCGTCCCGCCTTTCAACCCGCTCCGCGTCGCCGATGCAACCCGAATTCAGGGCGGCCGTCATCGGCCTCGGCGCGGCCCCTCATCCGTCAGCTTCGCTGCCACCTTCTCCCTGGAGGGAGAAGGATCGCTAGACCAGCCTAGAGGCCGCGGCCTTGGCCCGCTTGGGCGGCTCAACGTCGATGCGCACGTCGTCGGTCTTGAAGCCCAGCGGCTTGAAGCCGTGCAGGAAGGACTCCACCGCCACCGCCACCGGTCCCGACAGCAGCCAGCGGCCGGACTCCATTTCCAGCACCCGCTTTTCCCCCTGCGCCTCGCCGCCCGCCAGCCGCAGCGCCCGCGCCAGCTCCGACGGCGACCATCCGAGCGCGTCGCGGGCTTGCTTCAGATGCGGCCCGGTCTTGATCATCGAACTTCCTCCCAAGCCGCCACCGCGCGGCGCCTGAACGCGTCCAATATAGGCGGTCGGGAGGCGACGTCACCGGCGGCGATTTCATAATCTGTCGCCGCCGCTTTTGTAGCCACACACGGCTAACCGGCGGTTAGGCAAGAAAATTCACCTGGTCTCAGTATCCTTGTCGGCAATGTGTCGGTCGCATGCACAGCTTCAACACGCGGACCGATGGCTAGACCCTGGTTTCCTGATGTGGCGGCGCGGCCGCCGTGGCTCAGCCACCCGTGGCTCAGCTACCGTGGCAAGATCCTGGCGCTGACGGCGCTTGGCGGGGCCATCCCGCTGGGCGTCGCCGCCGTCTGTGGCGCGGGTCCGTCGTCGCTGGTGTTCGGCCTCGCCGCCACCGTCCTGTCCCTGGCCGGGGTCTCGCACCTGCTGCTGCCGGTCGAGTCCGCCGCCCACGAACTGCGGGTCTGCGCCGATGGCGAGGCGCCTCAGGCCGCCCGGCCGCGGGCCGGCGACACGGCGGGCGGGCTGCTGGCCGATGTCCGCCGGGTCGCGGCCCAGCTCAACGCCCTGCGCGACCGGCTGCGCAACCGCCACCCGGTGAACAAGCTGCCCACGCGCGAGCCCTTCCTGGCCGCCCTGGCCGAGGACATGCGCGACACCACCCGCACCGCGGTGCTGGCGGTGATCCGCATCGCCGACTTCGACCGGCTGGCGGCCTTCGATCCGGCCGCCGCCGACCGGGTGCTGGCCGGATTCGCCCGCCGGCTGGAGGGCGCCAACACCCGCCAGCGCCCCCTGGCCCAGATCGACCGCGACTGTTTCGCCCTCTGGTTCGCCGACATCGCCGAGCCCTCCGTCGCCGCCGCCGAGCTTCAGACCATCGCCGTGGCCCTGGCCGAATCCCTCGACGACGGCGAGGTCCGGGTGACCCCGGACGTGGGCCTGGGCGCGGCGATCCATCCCGACGACGCCACCGACCCGATCACCCTGCTGGGCCGGGCGAGCGCGGCCCTGCCCAAGCCCGGCCAGCTCACCGGACCCCGGCTCAACTTCTTCTCGGCGGAATCCTCCAGCGCCGCGCGGGCGCGGTTCTCCCTGGAGCAGAGCCTGCGCCAGGCCATCGCCCGCGATGAGCTGCTGCTGCACTTTCAGCCCGTCGTCGACATGGCCGCCGGCCGGCTGATCGGCGCCGAGGCGCTGCTGCGCTGGCGCCACCCCGACCGCGGACTTGTCTCGCCGGGAGAGTTCATCCCCATTCTTGAGGAAACCGGGATGATGGACGAGGTTGGCCTCTGGGTGCTCAACACCGCCTGCGCCCAGGCCCGCATCTGGGAAGACGACGGCCTGCTGGGTCTGAAGATGGCGGTCAACCTCTCGGCCCGCCAGTTCCACGACCCCACCCTCAACAACACCATCATCGGCGCGCTGAAGCGTCACGGCCTGGCCCCCGAGCGGCTGGAGCTTGAGCTGACCGAAACCGCGACCATGGAGGACGCCAAACACACCCGCCAGCTGTTCGGTGAGTTGCGCTCCCTGGGCGTCAGCGTCGCCATCGACGATTTCGGCACCGGCTATTCCAGCCTCAGCTACCTGAAGAACCTGCCGTTCTCGAAGCTGAAGATCGACCGCGAGTTCGTCACCGAGGTGCATCAGCGCCGCGACAGCCACGCCATCTGCACCGCCTTGGTGGAGCTGGCCCGCGGCCTCGACATCCTGGTTCTGGCCGAGGGCGTGGAGACCCGCGAGGAAGCCGACGCCCTGCGCCGCCTGGGCTGCTCGATGTTCCAGGGCTTCTTCTTCGCCCGGCCCCTGGCGGCGGAGGATTTCGCGCGCACGGTGACCGACCCCGAATGGATGGCGGCGTTGCATTCCCCCGTGCGCCGCCAGCATGCGACCCTGCAACGGAGATTGAACTCATGACGCTCAAGGTGTCTCGCGCCGGCCCCGTGCTGGCGCTGCTGGCCGTCACCCTGCTCAGCGCCTGCGCGCAATCGGCCCGCGAGGCGCCGCCGATCGGCTTCACCGGCCCCGGCATGGGCGCCAGCAACGCCCGGGCGGCGGGATACCTCAACGCCGGCGACGCGGCCCGCGCCCGCACCGAACTGCAGGCGACCCTGGCCAGTCACCCCCGCGACCGCGTCGCCCGCAAGCTGCTGGCCCAGATCGACACCGATCCGGAGCAGTTGCTGGGCGCGAACAAATATCCCTACCGCAACCGGCCCGGCGAGACCCTGGAGGGGCTGTCCGAACGCTTCCTCGGCGACCGGCTGCTGTTCTACGCCCTGGCCCGCTACAACCGCATCGAGACGCCGGGGGCTCCGCTCACCGGCAAGGTGCTGCTCATTCCCACCAGCCGGCCCGAAGAGGTCGCCGCGGCCGTGGCCCGCGCCGGCGCCCCCAGGCCCGCCCCGGTCGCCAGCCGCGACAGCCACCGGGCCGGCCAGCTGCGCGCCTCCGCCCTCGGCGAGCTCAGCGGCGGCGCGGTCGACCGCGCCGTAAACCTGCTGCGCCAGGCCCAGCAGCTGGATCCCGACAATCCGGTGATCCGCGACGACCTCAACCGGGCGACCCGCATCCGCAACACCGTGCGCCACAGCTCCTGAGGTCAACCCCGCCGCGGCGTGGATGAAATCCCGCACTTGACCACGGTCCTGTCCCGCCGAAACATGCCGCCCGCAGCGCCGGCGTATCGCCGGCCGCAATGGGGGGATGATCATGGGTTTGCTGGATGGACTGCTGAACGCCGCCGGCGGTGGCGGTGGCACCCTCGAAGCCGTAACCGGCATGCTGGGTTCCCATGAAGGCGGGCTGGGCGGTTTGCTGGCCAGCTTCGAAAGGGGCGGTCTGGGCGACATCGCCAAGTCCTGGGTCTCCACGGGTTCGAACCTGCCGATCAGCGCCGACCAGATCAGCGCGGTGCTGAGCCATGGCGCCATCGCCGATATCGCCAAGAAGCTGGGCGTGGACCCCACCGCCGCGGCCGGCCAGCTGGCCAGCCTGCTGCCGCAGGTGATCGACCACCTGACTCCCAATGGACAGGTTCCGCCCGGCGGCGGCCTGGGCGCGATCACCGACCTCCTGGGTAAGTTCAAGCTCTGACCCCACGCCTGGCCGCGGGGTCTGGGCGCCCTGCGCCGGTTCGGCCATAAGGGCGCCGAGCCGGAGGTGGAGCATGTACGAACTGTTGAAGGGCCTGCGGGTGGTCGAGGGCGCGGCCTTCGTCGCCGGCCCCAGCTGCGGCCTCTATCTGGCCCAGATGGGCGCCGAGGTGATCCGCTTCGACCAGATCGGCGGCGGCCCCGACTTCAACCGCTGGCCCCTGGCCAAGGAGAACGGCAAGAGCCTCTATTGGGAGAGCTTCAACAAGTCGAAGAAATCCATCGCCATCAACCTGGCCAGCCCCGAGGGCCGGGCGCTGGCCGTGCGCCTGGCCGCCGGCACCGGCGAGAACGGCGGCCTGTTCGTCACCAACTTCCCCGCCGAGGGATTCTTGTCCTACGAGGCGATCAGCAAGGCCCGCGCCGACGCCATCTGCGTGCGGGTGATGGGCTGGGCAGACGGCAAGCCGGCCCTGGATTACACGGTCAACTCCGCCGTCGGCGTGCCGGGCATGACCGGCCACCCGGACGACCCGCGCCCGGTCAACGCCATGCTGCCGGCCTGGGACTTCCTCACCGGGGCCTATGCGGCCTTCAGCCTGGTTTCGGCGCTGCTGGCCCGGCGCATGGACGGCAAGGGCCGCGAGGTGCGCCTGCCGCTCTCCGACATCGCCGCCGCCAGCCTGGCCAACATGGGCCTGGTGGGCGACCTGATCGGCGGCGCCCCGGACCGACCGCGCATGGGCAACGACCTCTACGGCGCCTTCGGCCGCGACTTCGTCACCGGCTGTGGGACCCGGATCATGCTGGTGGCGATCACCGGCCGCCAGTGGAAGGGGCTGTTGCAGACCCTGCAGATCAATGCGCCGGTCGCCGCCCTGGAAGCCCAGCTGGGCGCCAACTTCGAGGGCGACGAGGGACAGCGCTTCGACCACCGCGACCGGCTGTTCCCGATCTTCGAAGCCGCCCTGGCCAAGCGCAAGCTCGCCGACCTCACCCCCACCTTCGACAGCCTCGGCGTCTGCTGGGGCCCCTACCAGCCGCTCAGCCAGGCCATCGACGACCCGCGCCTGTTCCGCGGCAATCCGGTGTTTTCCGAGATCGACCAGCCCAGCGGCCGCCGCTACCTGGCCCCGGGCTTCGCCGGCACGGTGCCCCAGGACCCGCGCCTGGCGCCCCGCCCCGCCCCCAGGCTCGGCCAACACACCGACCAGGTGCTGGCCGAGGTGCTGGGCCTGTCCAGCGGCGAGATCGGCAAGCTGCATGACACCGGCGTCGTCGCCGGCCCTGTCCAGGATTAAAGGACCCGCCATGACCGAAGAAAGCACCCTCACCCTGCGCGAGGCCGCCCCCGGCGTCCGCATCGTCGCCTTCAACCGCCCCAAGGCCGCCAATTCCCTTTCCACCGCCATGGGCCGCGAGCTGCTGGCGGCCTGGACCGCCCTGGCCGCCGATCCCACCGTCCGCGTGGCGATCCTCACCGGCGAGGGCCGGTTCTTCTGCGCCGGCGCGGACCTGAAGGAACGCAACGGCATGACCGATGAGGCCTGGGCCGCCCAGCACCGGCTGTTCGAGGCCATGGCCGAAGCCCAGCTGGCCTGCCCGTTCCCGATCATCGCCGCGGTGAACGGCGCGGCCATGGGCGGCGGCACGGAGATGACCCTGGCCTGCGACTTCGCCTTCGCCGCCGAGACCGCCCGCATGGGCCTGCCGGAAGTGGGCCTGGGGATCATTCCCGGCCTCGGCGGCACTCAGCTGCTGGTCCGCGCCTGCGGCCCGCGCCGGGCGGCCGAGATCCTGATGAGCGGCCGCCACCTCACCGCCGCCGAGGCGGTGGACTATGGCATCGTCAACCGGGTCTATCCGGCCGAAACCCTGCTGGACGAAACCATCGCATTCGCCAAGCTGATCGCGTCCAAGGCGCCGCTGTCCGTCCGCGCCCTGAAGAAGCTGATGCGCCAGGGTCCCGACCTGCCGCTGGCCGAGGCCATGGCGCTGGAGCTCGGCGAGTACCGGTTCCTGTTCACCACCGCCGACCGGCGCGAGGGCGTCGCCGCCTTCAACGAAGGCCGCACCGCCAACTTCGAGGGCCGCTAGATGGCCTCCGACATCTCCAGCCAGCCCCATCCCCAGAAGCCGGCCGCCCCCTATATCCTCACCCTCTCCTGCCCCGACCGCATCGGCATTGTCGCCGAGGTGTCGCGGTTCCTGGTCGACCACGGCTGCAACATCATCGAGAGCGCCCAGTACGGCGACCAGGCCAACGGCCGCTTCTTCCTGCGCACCGGCTTCGAGGCCACGCCCAGCCAGACGCTGGCCGCCTTGGAGACCGACTTCGCCCCCATCGCCGCCGACTTCGCCATGGACGCGGCCTTCTACGACATGGGCCGCGCGACGCCGACCCTGCTGATGGTGTCGAAGTTCGGCCACTGCCTCAACGACCTGCTGTTTCGCTGCCGCTCCGGCGCCCTGCCCATCGACGTCAAGGCGGTGGTCTCCAACCACGCGGATTTCCGCCCCCTGGTCGAGGCCAATGGTCTCACCTTCCACCACCTGCCGGTCACCCCGGACAGCAAACTGGCCCAGGAGGCCCAGGTCGAGGCGCTGATCGCCGATCTGGGTGTCGAGCTGGTGGTGCTGGCCCGCTACATGCAGATCCTGTCCTCGGACTTCTGCGCCCGCCATCCGGGGCGGATCATCAACATCCACCACTCCTTCCTGCCCAGCTTCGTCGGCGCGCGGCCCTACCACGCCGCCCACAAGCGCGGGGTCAAGCTGATCGGCGCCACCGCCCACTACGTCACCCAGGACCTGGACGAAGGCCCGATCATCGAACAGGCCGTCGACCGGGTGACCCACAACCTCTCCGTCGACGACTACATCGCCGCCGGCCGCGACGTGGAGGCCATGGTCCTGGCCCGCGCGGTCAAATGGCACGCCGAGCACCGGGTGCTGCTCAACGGGGTGAGGACGGTGGTGTTCCACTGAGGGGGCGCCGGGAGGCTGCGCTTCAGGGTGTATTCCCACCCCGGGAATAACAGGGTCGCCACTTAGGGTGAGAGCCCTTCTTGTCCACTCACGATGACCATCGTGAGAGTGGGAAGGGCTCTAGCCGGAACCACCCCAACTCGCCGCCATTGCTCTATATTCCGACGTACCTCGTCCGCACGCGACGTTCTGCTCACTCTGGAACCTGGCGCATGCACACCTTTGAGATATTGCTTGCGCTTCTGGCCCTGTGCATCGCGCTCGTCGCCGTTGCGCAGAAGCTCAAGGTTCCCTCCGCTGTTGCACTCGTGCTTGGCGGAATGGCGCTCGCGGTGGTCCCGGGTCTTCCAGTCGTCGAGCTCGACCCCGAACTTGCCTTGGCCCTGTTCCTGCCGCCGCTGCTCCAGGTAAGTGCCTACCGGACCGATTGGCCGGCGTTTAAGCTCAACCTTCGACCCATTCTGCTGCTCGCGATTGGGGCGGTGTTCTTCACCGCACTTGCCGTCGCGGCAGTGACCAAGCTGCTCGTCCCCGATCTCCCGTGGTGGGCGGCGATCGCGCTGGGAGCGATCGTGGCGCCGCCGGACGCCGTGGCCGCTTCCGCGGTGCTCAAGCAGGTGAAGCTGCCGCGGCGGATCGTCACGGTGCTGGAAGGCGAAAGCCTGATCAACGACGCATCGTCGCTGGTTCTGTACCGGTTCGCGGTCGCCGCGACGCTCGCCGGCAGCGTCGACTATGGCAGCGGCGCTCTGCAGTTCGTCGGCGGGGCGCTTGGCGGCGTCGCGATCGGCTGGGCGGTCGGCTATCTGGCGTTGCGGGTGTTTGCGATGCTCGATGACACGCTGCTGGATATCACGGTCAGCATCCTCGCCGGCTACGCCGCATATTTTGCCGCCGAGCAGTTCCACGTCTCGGGCGTTCTCGCCGCCGTTGCCTGCGGGCTCGTGCTCGGCCGCAAGCAGCATGTCGAGTTCACCGCCAAGACGCGGCTTGAGCTGACCGCCGTGTGGGGCTTTGTCGAGTTCATCCTCACGGCGATGGTGTTCATGCTGATCGGGCTACAGCTCCGCGGCATCATAGAGCGACTGGAACGCTACGACACAGCCGACCTTGTTCTGCTCGGCGCGGCAGTGTCGCTGACGCTGATTGTCAGCCGATTTCTGTGGGTATTCCCGTCGGTCTGGCTGCCGCGGGTTTTGTCGCGGTCCCTGCGTGAGCGTGATCCCATGCCGCCGTGGAGCCACGCCACCATCCTCTCCTGGGCCGGGATGCGCGGCGTCGTCAGCATGGCGGCGGCGCTTGCCTTGCCCGCCCAGTTCCCGGGACGCGACATAATTCTGTTCCTGTCCTTCTGTGCGATCCTGTCGTCGCTTGTGCTGCAGGGCACGACGCTTGCCTGGTTGATAGAGCGGCTCGGTGTGATCGAGGCGGATAGCCCTGAAGCCGCGAACGTCGCGCTGGCGCGCGCAGAGGTCACCGCCGCCGCCCGCGACGCTGTCAAGGAGCATGTCGGTGAGCAGGGCGCGCCAGAGTTCACCACAGCCGCCGGGGATCTCGTCGAGGAATATGAAGCGCGCGCGGAGCTTGCGGACCTGGAAACAGACGACGCCGAGCAGATCGACGCTCAGCATCGATTGCGGCTCGTCGCGATCGCAGGCGCTCGCGCCAAACTATTGGAGCACACGGACGCGATTGAGGCTGAAGCCCATCGCACGCTCGCCGAGGAGCTTGATCTTGAAGAGCAGCAGATTCGCCGCAGGATGGGCGAGGTTTAGGACGAGGAATTCGGGAATTCGGGGACAGGTTAAGCGCGCCCCAGACCCCGCCACCTCACCCGGCCACGTCATCGCCCTTCACCGGTTTCCTCCCGGCCCCCGCCTTCTTGACAACCGACAGCGCCTTCGGCACGTCGGCCCGCGCCGCCCGTTCGGCGAAATAGCGCTCCCACGCCACGCCCTTCGACGCCGCCAGCTTGCACGCCTTCCGCCAGTCCACCCTCAAACCTCCTCAACCGCCGGCTCTGTCCGATAGGTCCCCGTCGCCAGGTCCACCAACACGCCGCTGACCAAAGGCTGCGGGCGCACCTCGCGGCCTTCCCGCACCAGCTTCACCAGCCCGTGGGCCGCCAGATGCTGCAGGGACCGCGACACATTGGGCTGAGCCCGGCCGGTCAGTTCCACCAGCCGCCCGATGGTGCCCGGCCGCGCCTGCAGCAGCACCGCCAGCAGTTCGAGCGCCTCTGGCGACAGGGCCGACAGCAACGGCCCGGCCGGGCGCGGCGGCGCGGCGCGCTCGCCCCGGGCGACCGAGCGCATTTGCTCACGAAGCGTCGTCAGGCGGGTCGGCTTCATCGTCATCCAACATGACTGCGGCCATACACTCATAGGCCACCCCCTTCGCTGCGGGAGGCGCTGCATCGGCGGGTCGATGATATCATATATCTTTCTATGAAATCTTTTGCAACGCCGCCTACCCCTCCCCCATCCGCCCCAGCGTCGCCTCCGCTTCCGCCATCAGCGCCCGGATCGCCCGCCGCCCGGCGATCGCCTCGGCGGTGAACCAGCCGTGGGTCAACCGGGTGCGCGAGCCGCGCGGCGCGCCGGATCCTGCCGCGCCGCCGTGCATGCGGCAGCGGGCCTTGCCGGCGACGGCGGGCGCGCGGCAGGGCGGACCCAGGCGCGTCCTGGCTCCGCAGCGGGGGCTGGCCCCCATGGCCCGGGTGTAGGCCCGGGGTTCAGCCCGCATCGGCGGGCGCAAACCGCGGCCGCTTGAGCCGCGCCGGGCCGGTGGTGTTCACCGAACCCACCACCGCCTGGCCGCCGGCCTCCACGGTTACCTGCCCGACGTTGAGGGTCTGCGGCCCACGGCCGCGCCGGCGGTCCAGGGTCTCCGACTGGCGGGCGAACAGGGCCGCTAGCCGCGTGGCCTGACGGAAGCTGCGGTCGCGGACCTGCCCGTCCTGGCCTTTGCTCTGCGCCCGGCGCAGGCAGTCCATGGCCGCGTTGTGCACCGCCGCCATCTGGGTGGCCATCATGCCCTCCAGCGCATCACGCGGCGCCAGA
>CAXNKO010000013.1:0-11964 GCA_964202685.1 Caulobacterales bacterium | reverse complement strand
CTACGGCCTGCTGTTCAAGGTCGAGCCCTGGAAGGTCGCGCTGCTGTTCGCCATGTTCTCGGCCGGCCAGTTCCTCGGCGAGCTCATCTGGGGACGGCTGTCGGACCGCATCGGGCGGCGCCCGGTGATCCTGATCACCGTGCTGGGGGCGGCGGTGGGTCACGCCGGGCTGGCGTTCGCCCCCGACATCTGGATCGCCATCATCGCGCGCACGTTCTGCGGCTTCTTCAGCGGCAATGTCTCGACCTTGCAGTCCTACATGGTCGACATCAGCCCGCCAGAGCGGCTGGCCGGCCGCCTGGGGATGATCGGTTCGGCCCTGGGGGTGGGGTTCATCATCGGCCCCACCATCGGCGGCCTCTTGGCCCAACCGGCGCTGGGCCTGGCCGGCTTTCGCCTGCCGCTGCTGATCGCCGCCGGCGCCTGCGTGCTGTCGGCGCTGGGTGGGCTGTTCTTCCTGCCGGAAAGCCGCAGGGCCGCCGGCCGCGCCGCCCCGCCGGCCGGGGTGCTGTCGGCGCTGGCGACCGCGCTGGGCGAGCCGGTTCTGCAGCGCCTGCTGGCCGCCACCTTCATCGCCTTCGCCGGCTACTCCGGGACCTGGGCGATCATTGGCCTGTGGGGCGACGCCCAGTTCGGCTGGGGTCCGCGCACCGTGGGCCTGCTGCTGGCCGGGACGGGGCTGGGCGTGGTGGTGGGTCAGGGCCTGTTGGCCGGCCCCGCCGCGCGCCGCCTGGGCGAGGTGGGCGCCATCGCGCTTGGCCTGGGCACCACGGCCCTGGCCTTCGTCCTGGTGGCCGTCACCAATTGGGAGCCTGCGGCCCGACCGCTGCTGGTCATCGCCGTGGCCGCCAACGCCATGGCCCAGCCGGCGGCCAACCTCTTGATTTCAAGGGCCGCCGGGCCCGACCGGCAGGGCGCGGTCCTGGGCGCCAACGCCGCCGCCGGCGCGCTGGCCCGGGTGGCGGGACCGGTGATCGCCGGCTTCCTGTTCGCCGCCGTCGGCCACGACGCCCCGTTCCTGTTCTCGGCCCTGGCCATGGCCCCAGCCATCTGGCTGACCTGGCGCGGCGCCCGGCGGTTGCGGATGGAGAGCTGAATTCCGCCACGTCAGAACCGGTCGCACCCCGGTCCGCGGGGACGAATTGTGATTTGACGAGACTGTGCATGGGGTTAAACCGCGCGAAATGCGGTTCGGGGCGCCCTGCGGCCGGGCCGTCGCCTATCCCAGCAATCCCTTCAGCCGGTAGAGCGCGTCCATGGCCTCGCGCGGGCTCATGCCGTCGGGATCCAGCGCCTTCAGCGCATCCTCCACCCGGCTGTCGGGCGCCGAAGCGGCCGGCTGGGCCACCGCGGCGAACAGCGGCAGGTCGTCGAGGCGGGCCGGGGCGCCGGCCTCCCGCTCCAGCCGCGCCAGCACGTCGCGGGCGCGGGCCACCACCGCGGCGGGCACCCCGGCCAGCTTGGCCACCTGCACCCCATAGGAGCGGTCGGCGGGCCCGGGGCCCGCCTCGTGCAGGAAGATCAGCTCGCCGTTGAATTCCCTGGCCCTCAGCGACAGGTTGGCCACGAAGGCCAGCCGCCCCTCCAGCACCGCCAGCTCATGGTAGTGGGTGGCGAACAGGCCCCGGCAGCGGTTGGTCTCGTGGAGGGCCTCGGCGCAGGCCCAGGCGATGGCCAGGCCGTCATAGGTGGCGGTGCCGCGGCCGATCTCGTCGAGGATCACCAAAGAGCGCGGGGTGGCCTGGGTGAGGATGGCGGCGGTCTCCACCATCTCGGCCATGAAGGTGGAGCGGCCCCGGGCCAGGTCGTCGCCGGCCCCCACCCGGCTGAACAGCCGGTCCACCACCCCCAGCCGCAGCCGCCGGGCCGGCACGAAGCAACCCGCCTGGGCCAACACCGCCAACAGCGCGTTCTGGCGCAGGAAGGTGGACTTGCCGGCCATGTTGGGCCCGGTGACCAGGGCCAGCCTGGGGCCCCCGGCCCCGGTCCCGTCCAGGCGGCAGTCGTTGGGGTTGAAGGCCCCGCCGGCGCGGCGGACGGCGGCCTCCACCACCGGGTGGCGCGCCCCCTCGGCCTCGAAGGCGGTTGAGCGGTCGAGCTGCGGCCTGACCGCCCCCACATCCTCGGCCCATTCGGCCAGGCCCGCGGCCACGTCGAGCACCGCGGCGGCCCGGGCGGCGGCCTGGATCGGTGCGGCCACCGCGCAGGCGGCGTCCCGCCAGGCCTCGAAGGTCTCCAGCTCGATGGCCAGCGCCCGCGCCCCGGCCTGGGCGATGCGCGCGTCCAGTTCGGCCAGCGCCGCGGTGGTGAAGCGCAGCTGGTTGGCCATGGTCTGGCGGTGGATGAAGCTCGCCGACAGCGGCGGCTTCAGCAGCGGCTCGCCGGCCTTGGTCGTGGTCTCGACGAAATAGCCCAGCACGGCGTTGTGGCGGATCTTCAGCGCCACGCCGCTGTCGGCGGCCAGCTCGGCCTCCAGGCCGGCGATCACTCGGCGGCTGTCGTCGCGCAGGGCGCGGACCTCATCCAGCTCCGGCCGCACCCCCGGGGCCACGAAGCCGCCATCCCGGGCCTGGGCCGGCAGGTCGTCCCCCAACCCCTCGGCCAGCAGCTGGCGGAAGACGGCCAGGTCCGCATCCCGCTCCAGGGTCAGCGCGGCCAGGGCCAGGGCCACCTCGGCCGGCGGAGCCATCAGCGGATCGGGGGCGGCGGCGAAGCGGGCGACGATGGCCGACCCGGCGGCCAGGCCGTCGCGCAGGCAGGCCAGGTCGCGGGGTCCGCCCCGGCCCAGCGCCAGCCGCGACAGGGATCTCGCCATGTCGCCCAGGCCCTTCAGCGCCTCACGGGCGCCATGTCGCAGGGGCCGCTGCTCCACGAACCAGCCCACCGCGTCCAGGCGGGCGTCGATGGCGGCCGGATCCAGCAGCGGCCGGGCCAGCCGCGCCGCCAGCAGCCGCGCGCCCGGCGCGGTGACAGTGCGGTCGATGACCCCCAGCAGCGAGCCCTCCCGGCCCCCAGCCAAGCTGCGTTCGATCTCCAGGCTGGCGCGGGTGGCGGGATCAATGGCCATCACGTCGGCCTCCCCCAGCCGCCGGGGGGCGGTGAGCGCCGGCACCCGGCCGGCCTG
Organism: Caulobacterales bacterium; assembly: GCA_964202685.1. Classification (GTDB taxonomy): domain Bacteria; phylum Pseudomonadota; class Alphaproteobacteria; order Caulobacterales; family Caulobacteraceae; genus Phenylobacterium. Next base: position 8,840 of record CAXNKO010000013.1, on the reverse strand, counting down.
GGTGGTCTCCAGGTGGGCGGCGATCAGGCCCAGCGCCGCCACCTCCGCGCCGGTGAGCGGGCCGAAACCGTCCAGGGTCTCCACCCCATAGAGCCGCTTCAGCCGCGCCTCGGAAGCGGCCGGTTCCGCCAGCGCCTGGGGCAGGGGCTGCACGAAGCCGCCGCCGGCCTTCAGCGCCGCGGCCACCACCTCGTCGGTGAACAGCCGGTCGGGGACCAGGATCTCGGAGGGGCCCAGCGCCGCCAGCACCGAGGCCAGGCCTTCGCGGGTGCAGGCCAGACATTCCACCTCGCCGGTGGACAGCTCGACGCTGGCCACCGCCGCCTGGCCGCCCCGCACCGCCACGGCGGCCAGCCGGTTGGCGCCGCGGGCGTCCAGCAGGCCGTCCTCGGTCAGCGTGCCCGGGGTCACCACCCGGACCAGGTCGCGGCGGACGATGGACTTGGCCCCGCGCTTGCGAGCCTCGGCCGGGTCCTCCATCTGCTCGCAGACCGCCACCTTGAACCCGGCCCGGATCAGCTTGGCCAGATAGGCCTCGGCGGCATGCGCCGGCACCCCGCACATGGGGATCGGCGCGCCCCCATGGGCGCCCCGGGCGGTCAGCGTGATCCCCAGCGCCGCGGCGGCCTTCTCGGCGTCCTCGAAGAACAGCTCGTAGAAGTCGCCCATGCGGAAGAACACCAGGGCGTCAGGCTGGCGAGCCTTGGCCTCGAAGAACTGCGCCATCACCGGCGTGGCGCCGGCGGCGGCCGGGTGGGCGGCGGACGGCGCGGCGGATTTGGCGGGGGCGTTCATGGGCCGGCGCAAACTAGCCGGACCCCGAGGCTGCGTCAGCCCTTGAAGCGGGGCCCGTCCGCGCCGACGTTAGCCGCCATGGACCATGTGATCTTCCCGGCCGGGCCCGCCGACGCCGAGGCGCTGGCGGACGTGCATGTGCGCGCCTGGCGCGAGACCTACCGGGGCCTGCTGCCCGACGCCTATCTGGCGCGGATGTCGGTGGTGGCCCACGCCCGGCGCTGGGCCGGATCGCTGACCCGGCCGGGCCCGGGCGAACTCACCCTGGCCGCGGCCGATCGAGCGGGTCTGGTGGGCTACGCCTGCGCCGCCCCGTCGCGCACCGGCCGGGCGGGGGAAGGTGAGATCCAGACGCTCTATATCCTCAAGCGCGCCCAGCGGGCGGGCCTCGGCCGCCGGCTGGTGGCGGACGCCGCGCGGGCCCTGGCGGCCCAAGGCGCCACTTCGCTGATGATCTCGGTGCTGCGCGACAACCACCGGGCGCGGGGTTTCTACGAACACCTGGGCGGGGTGAGCGAACCCGAACGCCGGGAGCCGGGGCCGGGGGGGCTGGTGTTCGAGGTGGCCTACCGCTGGGGGAATATCGGGGCGCTGGCCGGGTGAGTGGCGCCCTCCCCCTGGAATCGCGCCGCCAAGCCCCGTATATAACCACATTAGTCACCGAGCGGGGCGCGCCATGAAGGAAATCCAGCTGCGAGACGCCAAGGCGACTCTGTCGGCGGTCGTGGACCGGGCCATTGAGGGCGAGCCGTCGCTGATCACCCGGCACGGAAAGCCGCAAGCCGTCGTCGTTGGCATAAGAGAGTGGGAGCGGCTGTCGCGCGCGCCGTCGTTCGGGCGATTGCTGATGTCGGCGCCTGAGGGCGTTGAGGAACTGCCCGGCCGCGATCCCTCGCCGCTCCGCGCCGCGGACCTCTGAATTGTATCTGGTCGACACCAATGTGATCTCGGCCGCGGCCCCATCGCGGCGCGCGGCGCCGCCGGCGCTGGTCGAATGGATGGACCGGCGCTCCGCCAACTTGTTCCTGTCCGCCGTGAGCGTGGCGGAAATCGAGGCCGGGATCACCAGGGCCAGGCGGGAAGGCGCCGTGGCGAAGGCCCGCGACTTGGCGGCCTGGCTCGACGCCCTGCTCCATTTCTACAGCGATCGCGTGCTGACCTTCGACGCCGATGTGGCTCGGGTGGCCGGACGTTTGTCTGACAGGGCTCGCGCCCAAGGCCGACCGCCTGGTTTCGCCGACATCATCATCGCCGCCACCGCGGCGCATCACCGGCTGATCCTGCTCACCCGCAATGTGAAACATTTCCAGCCGCTGGGTGTCGCGTTCGAGAACCCCTTCGAGACCTTGCCCGACGAATTTCCGGATCGCACGATATGAGATCGACATCCTGGGGTCGGGGCGCCTGAACTAAGCGCGGTGCAGGTGAGCGTGGATACGGACACGCCCTGGGTGTTCAGCTTCTCGCCCCTGTACTGATCGTCGCCCCCTGCTACCCTCGCGCCAAATCCCCCAGCAGGAGCAACCCCCATGTACGGCGGCCCCAGGATCAAGCATCTCGACGACGTGCCGGCGGAGGAGATGCTGCGCTTCCGGTTCAAGGACGGCCGCACCGCCTCGATCTGGGAGAAGTGGATCGAGCTGTCGCCGCGCTACATCGCCTTCTGGAACAAGTGGGATCCCGGCGCCATGACCGCCCAGCACGGCCACCACGGCGACCACATCAACTTCATCCTCAAGGGCGAGATCCGCAGCCGCGACCATGTCTGCCGGGTCGGGACCCACATCATGCTGGAATACGGCGACCTGTTCGGGCCCTGGGTGGCGGGGCCGGAAGGCGCCGAGCTCTATGGCTTCGTGGCCGGGGAGGGCGCGTCCTACGCCGGCGACATGGATCTGTGGAACGCCTGGCTGGAGGAGCATGGGGCGGTATCGGTGCCGGTGCCGATGCCCAAGCGCCTGCCGCCCTGGTGGCGCGACAAGATGGACAAGCAGAGCATCGTCAAGTGGGTCGAGGACTGAGCCGGGGTCAGCCCCCGGTGACGGCGTCCCAGAAACCGCGCGCCTTGCCGAGGAAGTTGGCCGACTTGGGGTGTTGCTGGTCGCCGCAGAGGCCGGCGAACTCGCGCAACAGTTCCTTCTGACGGGCGTTGAGCCTGGCCGGGGTCTCCACGAACAGCTCCACCACCAGATCGCCGCGCTCGCGCGTGCGCAGCGACGGCATGCCGCGGCCCTTGACGCGGACGGTGCGGCCGGTCTGGGCGCCTTCGGGGACCTTGATCACGATCCTGCGCTGACCGTCGCAGTTTTCGCCGCCCATCAGACAGGGCGCATCGATATCGCCCCCCAGGGCCGCGGTGGCCATGGGCACCGGCACGGTGCACAGGAGGTCCAGGCCGTCGCGCTCGAACAGCTCGTGGGCCTGCACCCCCAGGAAGATGTAGAGGTCGCCGCGCGGACCGCCCCGGGCGCCGCCATCGCCCTCGCCGGCCAGCCGGATGCGGGCGCCGTCGTCCACCCCCGGCGGGATGCGGACCTGCAGGTTGCGCTGCCGGCGCACCTGGCCCTTGCCGAGGCATTCCCCGCAGGGGTCGAGAACAAGCCGCCCGGCGCCGCCGCAACGGGGGCAGGCGCGCTCGATGGAGAAGAAGCCCTGGGTGGCCCGCACGCGGCCCGAGCCGCCGCAGGAGCCGCAGGCGGTGGGGCTGGTCCCCGGCTTGGCGCCGGAGCCCTCGCAACTCTCGCAGGTCATGGCGGCGGGGACCGATATCTCCACCTCCGCGCCGGCGAATGCCTGCTCGAGGCTGATCTCCAGGTCGTAGCGCAGATCCTGGCCGCGGGACGGGCCGCCCCTGGCGCGGCCCGCGCCGCCGAACATGTCGCCGAACACGTCGCCGAACACCTCGTTGAAGATGTTGTGGGCGTCACCGCCGAAGCCCGCCCCGCCGCCGCCCCGGGCGGCGCCATTGACGCCTTCGTGGCCGTAGCGGTCATAGGCGGCGCGCTTCTGGGCGTCGGAGAGGATGGAATAGGCCTCGTTGATCTCCTTGAACCGGCTCGCGGAGTCCTCGCATCCCCCATTGCGGTCGGGATGATGTTCCATGGCCAGCTTGCGGAACGCGCCCTTCAAGGCAGCGTCGTCCGCCCCGCGCGACACGTTCAGGATCTCGTAATAGTCCCGCATGAATCCGTAAGGCGCTCAGCGACTGAAATTGAAACAGGAAACCGGAGGTGGGATCGCCCCCGCCCCGCCACAAGGCTTGTTAGGCCACGAACGAGACGAGGGAAACCTTAACATCCCGTGCCGGGGTCGCCTGCGCGGGGTCCGGTTCAGGCGGATTTCTTCTCGTCGTCGACTTCCTCGAACTCGGCGTCGACCACGTCGTCGGCGCCAGCCGCCTGGGCCGCGTCCTCCCCGGCGCCGGCGTCCTGCTGGGCCGCATACATGGCCTCGCCCAGTTTCATCGACGCCTGGATCAGCGCCTGGGTCTTGGCCTGGATGACCTCCCCGTCGCCGCCGTCCATCACCGCCTTCAGGTCGGCGATGGCGGCCTCGATGGCGGATTTCTCCGCCGCCCCGACCTTGTCGCCATGCTCAGCCAGCGCCTTCTCCGAGGAGTGCAGCACCGCGTCGGCCTGGTTCTTGGCGTCCACCGCGGCCTTGCGCTTGTCGTCCTCGGCCTTGTTGGCCTCTGCCTCGCGGACCATCTTCTCGATGTCGGCGTCGGAGAGGCCGCCATTGGCCTGGATGCGGATCGACTGTTCCTTGCTGGTGGCCTTGTCGCGAGCCTGGACGTTGACGATGCCGTTGGCGTCGATGTCGAAGGTCACCTCCACCTGCGGCACGCCGCGCGGCGCCGGCGGGATGCCCAGCAGGTCGAACTGGCCCAGCATCTTGTTGTCCTGGGCCATGGGCCGCTCGCCCTGGAACACCCGGATGGTCACGGCGCTCTGGTTGTCGTCGGCGGTGGAGAAGGTCTGCGAGCGCTTGGTGGGGATGGTGGTGTTGCGCTCGATCAGCGGGGTGAACACCCCGCCGAGGGTCTCGATGCCCAGGGTCAGCGGCGTCACGTCCAGCAGCAGCACGTCCTTGACGTCGCCCTGCAGCACGCCGGCCTGCACCGCGGCGCCCAGCGCCACCACCTCGTCGGGGTTGACCCCCTGGTGCGGCTCGCGGCCGAAGAAGGCCTTCACCGTCTCCACCACCTTGGGCATCCGGGTCATGCCGCCGACCAGGATCACCTCGTCGATGTCTGACTTCTTCAGCCCGGCGTCCTTCAGGGCCATTTCACAGGGCCCGATGGTCTTTTCGATCAGGTCCTCCACCAGGGCCTCGAGCTTGGCCCGCGACAGCTTGATGTTGAGGTGCAGCGGCCCCGAGGCGTTCATGGAGATGAAGGGCAGGTTCACCTCATACTGCGCCGTGGTGGACAGCTCCTTCTTGGCCTTCTCGCCCTCTTCCTTGAGGCGCTGCAGCGCCAGCTTGTCTTTGCGCAGATCGACGGAGGTCTCCTTGCGGAACTCGTCGGCCAGGTAGTCGACGATGCGCAGATCGAAGTCTTCGCCGCCCAGGAAGGTGTCGCCGTTGGTGGCCTTGACCTCGAAGACCCCGTCGCCGATCTCCAGGATCGAGACGTCGAAGGTGCCGCCGCCCAGGTCGTAGACGGCGATCTTCTTGCCCTCGTTCTTGTCCAGCCCGTAGGCCAGCGCCGCGGCGGTGGGTTCGTTGATGATCCGCAGCACCTCAAGCCCGGCGATCCGGCCGGCGTCCTTGGTGGCCTGGCGCTGGGCGTCGTTGAAATAGGCCGGGACGGTGATCACCGCCTTCTCGACCTTCTCGCCCAGGTGACGCTCCACGTCCTCCTTGATCTTCTGCAGGATGAAGGCGGAGACCTGCTGGGGCGAATAGTCCTTGCCGTGGGCGCGCACCCAGGCGTCGCCGTTCGGGCCCTTGACGATCTCATAGGGCACCATGCCCTTGTCCTTCTCCACCATCGGATCGGTGTACTGCCGCCCGATCAGCCGCTTGATGGCGAACAGGGTGTTGGTGGGATTGGTCACCGCCTGACGCTTGGCCGGCTGGCCGATCATGCGTTCGCCGTCGTCGAGAAAGCCCACGACGGACGGGGTGGTGCGCACGCCCTCGGCGTTTTCGATCACTTTCGGCTGCTTGCCGTCCATGATCGCCACGCAGGAATTGGTCGTGCCGAGATCGATACCGATAATCTTGCTCATGGGAGAGGCTTGCTCGCTCCTTGTTGGCGGACGTCGCGGCGGGCCCTCGCCAGAAGCGCCCCATTGCGACGTCCCCGGGTTCGGGAAGGTCTCGCCAGTGCGCCACCGCAGCGCGCCGGACTGATCGCGATATGGGGAAAGATGGGGGGGCCGCAAGGGCGAATGTCCCCAAACCGACAATGGATATGATTCAGCCGCGGCCGAAATCGGCCAGAAATGCGCGATAAGCCGCGGCCGGGAAGGGCGTCGGCGCCCCGTGGCGAGCCAGAAACGCGTGCTCCACCACCATCGCCTGCTGTTCGATATTGAGCCCGGCGAACGCCGGTCCGCGATCGAGATCATAGGCGTAGGCGGCGGCTGAATCGCCGGCTTTCAGCTTTGAGAACAACAGGTTGACGCCGTTCTGGGCCTGCCAGACGTGGGTAAGTTCATGGACCAGGGTCGCCGTCGCGCCGGGCGGGGCGGCGGTGAAGTCCAGCCGCGCGGTCGCCGCCGGCCAGACCACCAGCGACCCGTTCGGAACGAAGGCGCGGGGCCACCAGGGCGCGGCGAATACCCGGACCCGGCCGGTTTCGAGGCTCGGACCGAAAATGCCGCGAGCCAGCGCCTGCTCGGGGCCGGTGAGGCGCCTCAGGGCGAGGGGCGGCATGGTGGCGGGGGCGGCCATGGCCACTATGATACGCTTCATGACGCCGGTTTCGATGGATGGGTTCAAGCTTTGGCCGGGCCGGTTGGACGCCGCCGCCCAGCGGGCGTTGCTGGACGCGGTGCTGGCGCGCACCTCCGAGGCGGCCTTCTATCGCCCGATCACCCCGGGCGGGCGGCCGATGCGTGTGGAAATGACCGGGTTCGGCCCCCTGGGTTGGGTGAGCGACGCCAAGGGCTATCGCTACCAGGACACCCACCCGCTCACCGGACGCCCCTGGCCGGACATCCCGGCCGCCCTGCTGGACCTGTGGGCCGAGACCACCGGCGCAAACGCCCCGCCCGATGCTTGCCTGGTCAATCTGTACCGGGGCGCCGCAAGGATGGGCCTGCACCAGGACCGCGACGAGGCGGACTTCAGCTTCCCGGTGCTGTCGGTGTCACTGGGCGACACCGCCGTGTTCCGGCTGGGCGGCGTCGCCCGCGCCGATCCCACCCGCTCGCTGCGGCTGGCCTCCGGCGATGTCTGCGTGTTGAGCGGCGCGGCGCGGCTGGCGCACCATGGGGTGGACCGCATCCTGGCCGGCTCCTCGCGGCTGATCCCCGGCGGCGGCCGAATCAACCTGACGCTGCGGCGCGCGCTGAAATTTTGACTCGCGCGAGCGCACGGGCGCATAACCGGTCAATAGATGAGGACGCCGCCATGTTTACCTTGACCCGGCCGGAGGGCTCGGAGCCTGCGGATTTCAACCTGTCCCGCCGGGCGCTCGCCGCGAGCGTGTTCGGCGGCTACGCCCTCGCCGCCGTATCGGCCGACGCCGCGCCGATCAAGACCGATGACAGGGACCTCGAGACCGGCGTCGTGCAGATCGGGGCCGGCGACCGGCTGGTTCCGGCCTATCAGGCCCGGCCGGCGGGCAAGGGGCCGTTTCCCGCCATCCTGGTGGTTTCCGAGGTGTTCGGGGTGCACGAATATATCCGCGACGTCTGCCGCCGCCTGGCGAAGCTGGGTTATGTGGCCATGGCGCCGGATTTCTTCGTCCGCGCGGGCGACCCGGCCGCCACCAGCGACATGGACGCGGTGCGCAAGATGGTCTCGGCGACCTCCGATCCCCAGGTGATGGGCGATATCGACGCCGCGGTGGCGCACCTCAAGGCCCACGACTATGTGAACCGCCGCGCCATCGGCATCACCGGCTTCTGCTGGGGCGGCGCGGTGGCGTGGCTGGCCTGCATGCGCTCCAAGCATTTCAAGGCCGGCGTCGCCTGGTACGGCCGGCTGACCGCGCCCAAGGCCGGCGAGTTCCTCGGCGATCCGGGTCGCCGCTGGCCCCTGCAGCTGGTCAACGACCTGCGCGCGCCCGTGCTGGGCCTCTACGCGGGCAAGGACCAGGGCATCGCCCTGTCGGATGTGGAAAAAATGCGCCAGGCGCTGGCCGCGGTGCGCAAGAGCGGCAGCGAGATCATCGTCTATCCCAACGCCCAGCACGGCTTCCACGCCGACTATCGGTCCAGCTATGACGCCCCGTCGGCCCAGGACGGCTGGACGCGGATGCTGCAGCACTTCCGCAACAACGGCCTCGCGCCGAGGGCCTGAGCCCCGGCTAGAACAGCGGCTCTTCCTCAGCCGGCGGCTCGGGCGCCGGGGGTTCTGCAACCGGCGCCGCGGGCTTCGGCGCGGGCGGGGCTTCGGTCGCCTTGGCGGGCGGCGGGGCCGCCACCGCCGCCACCTCCTCGACCGCCGCCTCTTCTTCCTCTTCCGGTTCTGGCGCCTTGGGCGGCGGCATTTCCTCGAGATTGATCGGCAGCGCGTCGGCGGCCGGGTTGACCGGTGGACCGTCCGCCGCGCCCGACTGCCCGCCCGGCAAGCGCGAGCGCGGGCCGGCGCCGGTGACGCCGAGGGTGAACCCCAGAACGGCGCAACCGAGAATCCCGGCGGCGACCAGACGCAGCACGTTTTGGGGCATCGACCACATGGCGCGGGAACATAGGCGTCGGGCGCGCCGACGAAAAGCCGTCATCGGCGCGCGCAGCGTAAACGCCTCTTAACCCAATGGCGCCAGATGATGGCGATTGCGGAAGCGGAGGGTTTGGCATGGCGCGGACAGCGCGGAAAACGGGTGTCGATCTCGGCCTGCACATCGCCGCCCTGGCCTGGAGCCATCC
>CAXNKO010000012.1:0-12075 GCA_964202685.1 Caulobacterales bacterium | reverse complement strand
CTCAGAGCTATTATTTCTGCGCCGCCGCCGACGACCCCGACGCCTGCGCGCCCGACTGGGGCCGGTGCCGCGCCGCCTGCGACGCGCCACGCTTCACCATCCCCAGGATCGCCGGCGCCCGTTGAGCCGTCGCGTCCGGCGAGTGGCGTCCGACTGACGAACCCTCTAGGGTGACGTTCGTCACTTTCAGTCGCCGAGTCAGCATGCCCCAGGCCGCTCTTCTCCCCGCGGGCAAACGCGAACAGACCAAGGTGGCCAACCGCCAGTCGATCCTCCATGCCGCCCGGGAGGTGTTCGCCGCCCTCGGCTACGAGACCGCGACGGTGCGCGACATCATCCGGCGCACCGGCCTCGCGGCGGGGACCTTCTACAACTACTACCGGTCGAAGGAGGAGGTGTTCGCCGCCCTGGCCGACGACGGCGCGCGCCGGTTCGGCCCCGTGCTGCGGTCGATTCGCCAACAGGCGCCCGACTTCGCCAGTTTCGTGCGCGGCGCGGTGTCGGCCTATTTCGCGTTCCTGGCCCGGGAACACGGCGCCTGGGTCGCCAATCGGCCCCAGGGCGAACCCCATCCCCACGTCCACCGCGAGACGCCGGGCATGGCCGCGGTGTTCGCCGATGTGCGCGACGCCATCGCCGAGGAGATCGCCCGTGGCGGCGCCCCCGCCACCGACCCCGACTATCTCGCCGCCGCCTGTATCGCCATCGCCCGGGAAGTGGGCGAGAAGATGCTGGCGCGCCGTCCGGTGGACACCCGGGCGGCGGAGGATTTCGCTGTGGCGATGATCCTTTCCGGCCTCAAGGGCCTGCCGAAGGCCGAGACCTGATGGCGTTTTCGTCCCTGCAGCGCTTCGCCATCCGGCGGCTGCTGTCGCTGCCGTCGCCCCTGTTGCGGCTGGCCTCGGGCGGGGCGGCGACCTATCGCGGCGGACGCACGCTGGAGCCTCGGATGCAGGCCCTGGGCGCGGGGGGCGACATGGGCCTCGCCGCCCTGACGCCGGCGGAGGCCCGCGAGCAGATCGCGCGGCGCAGTGCAATCCTTCGCGCCCCGCCGGAGCGTGGCGTGGCCGCAGCGCCGTTGGCCATCGCCGCCGCCGACCGTGAAATCGGCGCGCGCCTCTATCGCCCGGACGCTCAGGATCCCACCGCGCCGCTGCTGGTGTTCGCCCATGGCGGCGGCGGGGTGCTGGGCGATCTCGACGCCTGCGACGGCCTATGCCGGATTCTGGCGCGGATTCTCCGCGGCCCGGTGATCTCCATCGACTATCGCCTGGCGCCGGAGCACCGGTTCCCCGCCGGGCGCGACGACGTCATCGCCGCCAGCCGCTGGGCCCGCGACCAGGCGGCGCGGTTCGGCGCCCCGGCCGGCGCGGTCATGGTCGGCGGCGAGGGGATCGGCGCGGCCTTCGCCGCCGCCGCCTGCCAGGATTTCAAACGGTTGGGCGAGCCGCAGCCAATGCTGCAGATGCTGTTCTATCCGTGGACGGATATCGCCAGCGAGACGCCTTCGATGAACACCCATGCCGACGCCTTTCCCCTCTCGCGCGCCACCCTGGACTGGCTGGTGGGCCATTACCTGGGGCCGCAGGACGACCCCGGCGATCCGGGCCTGTCGCCGCTGCGGGCCGCGTCGGTCGCCGGGCTTGCCCCGGCGGTCGTCGCCACCGCCGGTTTCGATCCGCTGGCGGATCAGGGCGAGGCCTACGCCCAACGGCTGGCCGCGGCCGGCGTCCCCCTCGCTTACCGGCGTTTCGACGCCCTCACCCACGGCTTCGCCGCCTTCGCGGGCCCCGTTCCCGCCGCCGACGCCGCCTGCCGCGAGGTGGCTGAACTGGCCCGCGGGATGCTCGACGGGAGGACCGCCTGATGCGCGCCTTGGTGGTGGACGCCCTGGCCCCCGGCTACGCGGGCTGCTCGGTGCGCGAGATCGAGACCCCGGCCCCCGGTCCCGGCGAGGTGCGGGTCGCGGTGCGCGCCGCGGCGATCAACTTCCCCGACCTGCTTCAGACCCGCGGCGAGTACCAGCACAAGCCTGCGCTGCCCTTCGTGTCCGGCAATGAGTTCGCCGGCGATGTGGAGGCCCTGGGCGAGGGCGTCACCGCCTTCAGGATCGGTGATGCGGTGGTGGGCGGCGGCGCTCGGGTCGGCGGCTTCTGCGAATACGCCGTGGCGCAGGCCGATCAGCTGCGGCGCAAGCCCGCCCGATTTACCTATGGCGAGGCCGCCGGCTACGGCTCCGGCTATATCACCGCCTATGTCGCCCTGGTGCGGCGCGCGCGCCTGCAGCCCGGCGACTGGCTGCTGGTGCATGGGGCGGCCGGTGGCATGGGCCTGGCCGCCGTCGATCTCGGCAAGCACCTGGGCGCCCGGGTGATCGCCGCCTCCGCCTCCGACGCCAAGCTGGAGATCGTCGCCCGGGAGTACGCCCCCGATCACCTGATCAACATCACCGGCGGCTTCCGCGACCAGGTGAAGGCGCTCACCGGCGGCCGCGGCGCCGACGTGATCTACGATCCAGTGGGCGGCGACGTGTTCGACGAGAGCGTGCGCTGCATCGCCTTCGACGGCCGGCTGCTGGTGATCGGCTTCACCTCCGGGCGGCTGCCGACCCTGCCGGTCAACTACGCCCTCATCAAGGGCTTCTCCCTGGTGGGGGTGCGGGCCGGGGAATACGGCCGCCAGTTCCCCGAGCGGGGGATCGAGAACCGCGAAGCCATCTGGGCCCTGGCCGAACAGGGCGCGCTGCGCCCGCGGGTCGACCGGGAGTTTCCCTTGAGCGAATGGCGCGCGGCCTTCGACACCCTGGCCGACCGTCAGGTGGTGGGCAAGACCGTCATCCGGCCGGATCTTTAGACCGCCAGCCGCCGCAGCGCCTCGCCGTCGAGCCGCCGCGTGGTCCAGGCGTCCATCGCTCCGGCGCCGATGGCGTCATAGAAGGCGATGGAGGGTGTATTCCAGTCGAGCACGGTCCATTCCAGCCGGCCCAGGCCCTCCGCCATGCAGCGCCTCGCCAGCGACCGCAACAGCGCCTTGCCGGCGCCCCTGCCCCGCGCCTCGGGGACCACGAACAGGTCCTCCAGCCAGACGCCGTGGCGGCCGGCGAAGGTGGAGTAGCTGTAGAACCACAGGGCGAGTCCGATCGGCGCCCCATCCAGCTCGGCGATCTCGGCGAAGGCGCGCGGTGAAGGCCCGAACAGGGCCTGGGCGGTGTCGGCCTCGGTCGCCGCCACCGCGTCCGACAGCTGTTCGTAGTCCGCCAGCGCCAGGATGAAACCGTGCGCCAGGGCCGCATCCGCCGGCCGGGCCGATCTGACCGTCAGCGACATGATTCAGTCGAACCGGCTGAAGTCCGGGGCACGCTTCTCCGAAAACGCCACGATCGCCTCCCGGGCCTCCGGCGAGAGCAGTTGGGCGTGGAAGTGGTCGGCCTCCTCGGCCATCCGCGCCACGATAGCGGCGGCGTCGCGCATCAGGGCGCGGGTCAGGCGCACGGCGGCCGGCGCGCGGGCGGCCACTGCCTCGGCGCCGGCCCGCGCCCGGGCCCGCAGATCGGCGGCCGGCACGCAGGCGTTGGCGATCCCCCAGGCCGCCGCGGTGGGCCCATCCACCACCTCGCCCATAGCCAGCATGGAGAAGGCCCGCGCATGCCCGATCCGCGCCGGCAGCAGCAGGCTGGCGGCCGCCTCCGGCACCAGCCCCAGGTTCACGAACGGGGCCGAGAGCTTGGCGTCGTCGGCCACATACACCAGGTCGCAGTGCAGCAGCATGGTGACGCCCACCCCCACCGCATGGCCCTGGACGGCGGCCACGATGGGCTTCCTCGACCGGCCCAGCGCCTCCAGCAGGCGGTTGCCGCGCACGCCGGCGGTGACCCCGGTGTCGCCGGCGTTCACCGCCGCGAACTCGGCCAGGTCGTTGCCGGCGGTGAAGGTCGCGCCCTCGCCCTGGATCAGGATGCAGCGCACCGCCCGGTCCTCGCCGGCCGCGTCGATGGCGTCACCCAGCGCGGCGTACATCACATGGGTCAGGGCGTTCTTGCGGTCGGCGCGGTTCAGGGTCAGCGTCAGCACGCCGCCGGAGGTCTCGCTCAGCACCAAGTCGCTCATGTAGGCTTCCTATCTGCGGATCAGGCTGCGGCCCGATACCAGTTGACGCCCGCCGCGTCGCGCTCGCGCAGCACCCGGCCGCGGCGGATCAGGCAGTTCAGATGGGCGATGCTCTCGCCGGTGGCCAGGTTCATCTGGTCGCTATCGATATTGCGCCGGAACAGCACGTGGAAAACGTCCACCGCCCGCCTGGGCGCCGCCAGTTCCTCCACCAGCCGATCCATCGCCCGCTCATGGCCGTCGATCAGCTGCTCGAGCCGGGTGTGCAGGCCGAAGAACGGCTCGTTGTGGGCCGGCAGCACCAGCACCTCATCGCCGACCCGGGTCTTCAGCCGGGCCAGGGAGCTCAGCCATTCGCTCAAGGGGTCATTCTCGGGCTCGGTGGGAAACACCGAGACATTGGAGGTGATGCGCGGCAGCACCTGGTCGCCGGTGATGAACACCTGCAGGTCCGGACAGTGCAGGCAGGCGTGTTCCGGCGAGTGGCCGGAGCCTGTGACCACACGCCACAGGTGGTCGCCGATCTTGATCTCGTCGCCGTCGCTCAGACGGTGGAAGCTGTCGGGCAGGGCATGCATGGCGCGGCCGAACCCGCCGAATCGCGCCCGGTAGGTCTCGATCTGCTCCTCGCTCCAGCCCGCCTCCCGGTAGAAGCGCACCCCGTCCTCGGGCGCCTCGCGGCCGGTGTCGGCGGTCAGGCTGCGGCACATCAGAAATTCCAGCCGGCTGATCCACAGCCGCGCGTCGAACTTGCGCGTCAGCCAGCCGGCCATGCCGATGTGGTCGGGGTGCAGGTGGGTGACGAACACCCGCGTCACCGCCAGCCCCTTCAGCGGCCCGGCGAAGGCGGCGCGCCAGGTCTCCATGGTCGGTTCGCCGCCCAGGCCCGTATCGACGATCGCCCAGCCGCCGTTCTCGGCGATGGCCCAGACGTTGATCGCCCCCAGCGACCCCCCCAGTGGCATCCGCAGCCACTTCACCCCCGCGGCGATGTCCATCGCCTGGCCGAAATCGGGGATCGTCTCGAAGGGGTATTTGAGCTCAGGCCACGGCTTGGATACCCAGGTCGACCTAAATCCTTCGCGCACCGCGTGCTCCCTTTGCTGAACGGCCCATTGTCGGTCGGCGCGCCGCCGGGATCAACGCCGCTGCGTCGTTCAGCTTTCCGACAGGCTGGGTTTCGTAGGCCATCACCAGCCGCCGCGCCCGGCTCAGCTTGACCCCACTGCCGCCATCGCGCTTATGTGCCGCCGAAAATCGATCCAGGAGCAATCCATACCATGAGGCCTTTCGGAATCGCGCTCTGCGCCGCCCTGGTGGTGGCCGTGATGGCGCCCGCGACGGTGATGTCGGCGTCCAAGAAACCCCCCGCCGTCAGCGAAGCCGCCCGCAAGCAGGGCATGGCCGAGGCGCCCGCCGCGGCCCAGGCCCAGGGCCTGAACTGCCAGGTGACCGACGCCCGCTTCGTCGCCAAGCAGGAGGACCGCAAGGCCAAGTCAAGCACGACCTTCTATGAGATCGACTGCGCCACCGGCCCCGGGTTCGTCGTCATCGCCGCCACCGGCGCCGGAAAATCCATGGTGATGACCTGCGTCGAGGCGAACACCCCCACCGACGGCAAACCTCCGAACCTGCCTTGCATCCTGCCGGGCAACGCCGATCCCAAGGCCGACCTGGCGCCGCTGCTGACCAAGGCCGGAATCCAATGCACGCCCACCGCGGCGCGCGGCATTGGCCAGAGCCCGACCAACAGCTTCCTTGAGGTCTCCTGCCAGGAGGGCGCGGGCTATGTGCTGGTGACCAGCGCGCCGCTGGACGTCACCAAGCCAGTGGAGGCGCAGAACTGCCTCAACTATGACGAAGCCCAGACCAATGTGAAATGCACCCTGGGCGACAGGACAGCCCGGCTCGCGGTCATCGACCGCTATGTCGCCGAGTCCAAGAACAACTGCGTCATCAAGGAGCGCCGCTATGTGGGCGCCACCAAGGACAACGCCAACTATTTCGAGACATCCTGCAACGACGGCAAGGGCTATCTCTACAAGATCGACGCCAAGGGCGCGCTCTCCCAGACCTGGGATTGCGCCAAGGCCCTGGGCATCCTCGGCGGCTGTGTCCTCACCGACGCCCGTGAGGCGGCCACCGAACAGGCCGGTCTCTACACCAAGCTCGCCAAGGCGGCGGGAACCCCCTGCGAGGTCGACCGCTACGCGATCTTCCCGGCCCCCGCCGGCAAGGACATCGTCGAGCTGGTCTGCAAGGACGGCAGCGGCGGGGTGGCCATCTTCGAGGCTTCCGCCAAGGGCGTCGTCTACGGCTGTGGCCACGCCCTGGTGGCGGGCTATCGCTGCGGGCTGAACAAGCAGGATACCGGCTATGCGGCGCTCACCGCCGACCTGCGCAAGTTCGCCAAGCAGGACTGCACGGTCTCTGAATCCCGCCTGGTGTCCAAGACCACCAAGGGCACCATCCTGCTGGAGGTGGCCTGCACCGACGGCCTGAAGGGCTACATGATCGAATATTCGGAAAAGCCCGTCGCGGCGATCGCCGTGACCAACTGCGCCTTCATCGCCGGCTGCAAGCTCAAGGGCAACACCTGAGCCCAGCCTGAGATCGGACCATCAGGGCCCGCCGGTTCGCCGGCGGGCCCTATTCATTTGAACAGCATCACGTCGGGGTCGGGGTCCGCGGCGTACAGTCGCCCCGCCTCCGCCGCCCGTCGGCGCCGCGCCAGGGACTGGGAGATATAGCCCTTGTCGGTGTTCTCGCCGGCGGCCGGATCGGGACCCTCGGTCAGCACAAGCGCCCGGGCTATGCGTCCGCCCAGGCCCCTGGACTCGGCGTTGAGGCCCGTCAGTCCCTCGCGCACCGCCTGGACGACAGCCGCGCGATCCAGGGTCGGGTTGGGATAGAACAGCATCCCCGCCGCCGCCTCACCTTCGCCGCACACCACCGCGTCGGTGACCGCCCCACCGATCGCCGAAACCGCCGCGACCCGCAGTTCGCCCACATTGACGAAGGTCCCGCTGGCCAGCTTGAAGTTCTCCGACAGCCGCCCGTCGAAGGCCAGGCCGGCGCGGGGATTGCCCGGGTCGATCAGCCGGGCCGCGTCGCCCATGCGGTAATAGCCCTGGTCGTCGCAGGCCTGGGCGGTGAGGTCCGGCCGGCCCAGGTAGCCCGGTGTCACTTGCGGGCCCTTCACGCGGACCTCCAGCTTGCCATCCTCTGGGACCAGCCGCACCGAGGTCCCGGGGATCGGCAGGCCCACCAACCCCACCCGGTCGTTGGTCCAGTAGACCTGGCAGGCGCGCGGCCCCGTCTCGGTGGAGCCGAAGGATGAGGCGAAGCTGATCTTCTCGCCCACGGTGCGCACCGCCACCGCCTGGATGCGGTCGGCCACCGCCTGGCCCAGGGCCGAGCCGCCATATTGCAGCTGACGCACCCGGGCGAAGAAGCGCCGCGCCAGGGCGTCGTCGGTCTCCAGGGCCTCGGCGAACAGCGCCCAGCCGGCCGGCACCATCCCCTGGCCGGTGGGCGACACCAGCTTGAGGTTCTCCAGCGTCCGCCCGAACCGCGCCGCCGTCGGCTGACCGTCATCGATGTGCAGCGTCCCGCCCCGGTGGGCGATCATGTGCAGGATGGAATTGGCCCCCATGGAGTGGCTCCAGGGTGAGGAGTCCACCATCACCGGCGGCTCGGGATCGTCGAAACAGCCGGTGATCTGGGCCGCGTTCAGCGCCACCCCCCGGTGCCGGAAGATCACCGCCTTCGGGTGTCCCGTCGAACCGGAGGTCAGCAGATAGAGCACAGGGTCGTCCGGCGCGGCCACCGGCGCCGCCGGCGGCCCCAGACCCATCAGGCCGTCAAGACTGAGGTGGTCGCGGCCGCCATTGGCCGCGGCGATCACCGGCAGGCCCGCCAGGCACGGCGCCCCCAGACCCTCGGCGAACAGGGCCGCGTCGTCGGTGAACACCGCCGCCGGCTGCAACAGTTCCACCGCATGGGTCAGCCGCGAAAGGATCGCGCCGGCCAGCCCGTACTGGGGCGATACCGGGGCCGTCGGCATGGCCTGGCTGGCGGCGGCGTATTTGATCAGCGCGTTGTCGATGCCGTTGCGGGCCAGGATCAGCAGCGGCCGCGCGCCGGCCACCCCCAGGCCGCGCAAGCCCCCGGCCAGGGCCGCGATCCGCTTCAGCGCCTCGCCATAGGTGATAGTCCGCCACCCCGGCCCCGAGCGTTCGGCCAGCCAGATGCGGTCCGGCGCGGCCTGGGCCCAGTGCTGCAGGCAGGCGGTCAGGGTCAGAAACCTCTGGTCCACCGCCCCCGGGTGGGTCAGCCGTATGCCGCCGCCCGGCTCGGACGCCACCTCCAGCCTCACCGGCGCATAGCGCGCGTCGCGGAACGGGGCGGTTTCGGGGTCGGCGGTCATGCCTTGGTCTTAGCGGGGCCTCGGCCGCCGCGAAAGCATCTAGCCTCCCAGGGTTTCCACGAACCGCACCGGCTGACCCAGGTGCGGGGCGGTCACCTCACCGTCGCGCATCACCACATGGCCGCGGATGATCGTGGCCATGGGCCAGCCCTCGGCCTCGAAGCCGTCGAAGGGGGTCCAGCCGACCCGGCTGGCCATCATCGCGTGGGTGAGGGTGCGCTTGGCCTTCAGATCGACGATGGTCAGGTCGGCGTCATAGCCCACCGCCAGCCGGCCCTTCTCGGCCATGCCGAACACCCGCTGCTGGCCGTGGCTGGTGAGATCCACGAACCGCTCCAGGGTCAGGCGGCCCCGGGCCACATGGGTCAACATGATCGGCACCAGGGTCTGCACCCCGGGCATCCCCGACGGCGAGGCCGGATAGGGCCGGGCCTTCTCCTCCCGGGTGTGGGGGGCGTGGTCGGAGCCCAGCACGTCGGCGACGCCGGCGGCGACCCCGGCCCACAGCCCCGCCTGATGGGCCGCGCCACGAATCGGCGGGTTCATCTGCGCGAAGCCCTTCAGCCGCTCATAGGCCTCCGGCGCGGTCAGGGTCAGGTGCTGGGGGGTCACCTCCAAGGTGGCCACGTCCTTGTGCAGCGCCAGGAATTCCATCTCCTCGGCGGTGGTCACATGCAGCACATGGATGCGCTTGCCCAGCGCGGCGGCGATCCGCACCAGCCGTTCGGTGGACATCATCGCCGAGGCCGCGTCGCGCACCTCCTCGTGGCTGGTCCAGTCGCCGGTGCGGGCCAGCGGCCGGCGATCGGCCAGCCGGTACTCGTCCTCGGAATGGAAGGCCGCCCGGCGGTTCACATGCCGCAGCACCTGCTCGATGCCCTCGTCGTCCTGCACCAGCAGCGTGCCGGTGGAGGCCCCCATGAACACCTTCACCCCGCAGCAGCCGGGCAACCGCTCCAGCTCCCCCAGAAAGCCCGCGTTCTCGTGGGTGCCGCCCACATAGAAGGCATGGTCGGTGTGCATCCGGCCCCGGGCCCGGTTCAGCTTGTCGGCCAGCATGTCGGCGTCGGTGGTGGTGGGTTCGGTGTTCGGCATCTCGAACACCGCGGTCACCCCGCCCAGCACCGCCCCGCGCGAGCCGCTCTCCAGGTCTTCCTTCCATTCCAGGCCGGGCTCGCGGAAATGCACCTGGGAGTCGATCACGCCTGGCAGCACCGTCAGCCCCCGGGCGTCGAACATCGCGCCGGCCGAGGCCTGGCCCAGGTCGCCGATGGCGGCGAACTTGCCGGCCCGCACGCCCACGTCAGCCTTGCCGCGGCCGGCGTGGTTCACCACCTCGCCGCCGCGCACGATCAGATCGAAGGTCTCAGCCATCGGCGGGCTCCACCGCGGCCGGCGCGGCGGCGACCAGGTCTTGGGCCACCTTCACCACCGCCGGCACTGTCAGGTCCATCATATGGCATAACGCCTGGGTAAATCCCGGGTCGGCGGCCTTTATCTGTTCGAAATCGCGCGGGCCGCGCACCACCCGGGTGTGTTCGCCCCAGGGGGCATAGAGCCGCTCGTCCGACGGGCCGAACAGGCCCAGCGTCGGCGCCCCCGCCGCGGCAGCCAGGTGCATCAGGCCGGAGTCGTTGCCAATGAACAGCCGCGTCCGCTTCAGACAGGCGTGGGCGGTGAGCAGATCGACCCTGCCCACCAGGTCGATGAACCGGCCCTTCGCCACCACATGGCGCAGGGAATCGATCATATCGCGGTCTTCCGGCCCGCCCAGCGCCATCAGCCGCCCCCCCGCCAGCGGTCCGCCTTCCCCCAGCAGCCGGATGGCGGTCTGGGCGAAGCGTTCCAGCGGCCAGGTCTTGCCCACCCAGTTGGCGGCCGGCGCCAGCGCCAGGATCGGGCCCTGGCCGGCGGTGAGCTCCACCGCCCGGGCCTCGGTCTCCGTCGAGGTGAACAGATGGGGCGCGGCCACGTCGCCGGTGATCTTCAGCACCCGCGAGGCCTCGATCACCTTGTGCACCGCCGAACCCGGGCCGCGATGAAACACCGCCCGCCGCTGCCGGCGCAGGAAGCTGGAAATCGCCGAGCCGCGCAGATCGACCACCAGGCCCCAGTGGCGCCGGCGCACCTTGTTCCACAGGGCCAGCCAGTGGGCGCCGCTGGCCGCCTTCTCCATGACGATCACCTCGTCTAGGCGCGGCACATCCTCGAACAGCGGCGCGGCCAGCGGCCCGGCCACGATGGTGAAGCGGGCGTGGGGAACCTCGCTCAGCAGCCTGGCGATCAGCCCCGACGACAGCACCGCATCGCCGATCCGGGTCGCGGTAATGAACAGAATCGGAAAGGACCCGGCCGGCATCGCGCCTCTATAGGCGGCCCGGGGCTGGCGCTCCACCCGCCGCGCGCCTAATTGCAGCCCATGACCCTCCGTTTCGCCTTGCTGCCCAGCCGCGCCCTCATCCTGGTGAGCGGGCCGGACTGGCGCGGGTTCCTGCAGGGGCTGATCACCCAGGACGTGGAGACCCTGGCCGCCGGGGACATCCGCTTCGCCGCCCTGCTGACTCCCCAGGGCCGGCTGCTCCACGACATGTTCCTGGTCGGCCGCGACGAGGGGGTCTGGCTCGACGTGGCCGCCGCCGCTCGCGAGGCGATCATCCAGCGGCTTTCCATCTACCGCCTGCGGGCCAAGGTGGAGGTCGCGCCGGACCCTGCCCCGGCAGCGGCCCTGTTCGGCGACGAGGCCACGGCCGCGCCCCCCGGCTGGGCGCCCGACCCGCGCCTGCCGGCCCTGGGCTGGCGCGGCTATGGCGCCGAAGCGCCCGGCGCCCACCCGGCCAGCGAAGCCGACCACGACGCCTGGCGGCTGTCGCTCGGCGTGCCGGGTCCCGCCGACTGGGGCTCGGAGACCACCTATCCCATCGAGGCCGACTTCGACCTGCTGGCCGGCATCGACTTCCGGAAGGGCTGTTTCATCGGCCAGGAAACCACCTCGCGCATGAAACGCCGCGGCCAGATCAAGACCCGCATGCTGCCGATCCGCTTCCAGGGCGCGCCGCCCCCTCACGGCGCCGAGGTGCTGGCCGGAACCCTGCGCGCCGGCCAGGTGCTGTCGGGCGGCGCCGGAACCGCCATGGCCCTGCTGCGCCTCGACCGCATCGAGGGGGCGGAGCTCACCGTCGACGGCCGGCCGGTCCAGGCGGTGCGGCCGGGGTGGATGGCGGAGTGAAGCGCCAGAGGCTTGGCGCTGCGACCGGCCTATGCTGCAGCCTATGCCAATGGAGCGTCCGATGGGTCACGAACGTCACGTGAAGCTGTTCTGGAGCGGCCGCAACCAGGCCGTCCGCATTCCGCGCGCGAGTTGCCCGGCGAGGACGCGGTCATGCGCAAGGAAGGCGACCGGCTGGTCATGGAGCCGATGCGGCGCAAATCCCTGCTGGCGCTGTTGGCGACGCTCGAGCCGATCGACGATGCGTTTCCACGGATCGAGGATCCGCCCGCCGAGCCCTTCGACCTGTGACCCGGTAACTGCTGGACACCAGC
>CAXNKO010000011.1:0-12203 GCA_964202685.1 Caulobacterales bacterium | reverse complement strand
CCCTTGAACACCCACACCTTCACCCCGATGATGCCGTAGGTGGTCTTGGCTTCCGCGAAGCCGTAGTCCACGTCGGCGCGCAGGGTGTGCAGCGGCACACGGCCCTCGCGGTACCATTCCATGCGGGCGATTTCCGCGCCGCCGAGGCGGCCGGAGACGTTGATCCGCACGCCCTTGGCGCCCAGACGCATGGCGCTCTGCATGGAGCGCTTCATGGCCCGGCGGAACGCCACCCGACGCTCGAGCTGCTGGGCGATGTTCTCGGCCACCAGCTGGGCGTCGGTCTCCGGCTTGCGGATTTCGACGATGTTGAGGTGCACCTCGCCCTCGGTGAGCGCCGAGAGATCCTTGCGGAGCTTCTCGATGTCGGCGCCCTTCTTGCCGATGATCACGCCCGGACGGGCGGCGTAGATGGTCACCCGGCACTTCTTGTGCGGGCGCTCGATGACGATGCGCGAGACGCCGGCCTGGTAGAGGCGCTTCTTCAGCTCGCGGCGGACCTTGATGTCCTCGTGCAGCAGCCGACCGTAATCGGCGCCATCGGCGAACCAGCGGCTATCCCAGGTGCGGTTGATGCCGAGGCGGAGCCCGACCGGATTGACTTTCTGACCCATCAGACGGCCTCGCCCAATTCACGCACGATGATGGTGAGCTCCGAGAACGGCTTCTCAATGCGCGAGGCGCGACCGCGCGCACGGGCGGCGAAGCGCTTCATCACCAGGTTCTTGCCCACGAAGGCCTCGGAGACGACCAGGGAGTCGATGTCGAGGCTGTGGTTGTTCTCGGCGTTGGAGATCGCCGAATAGAGCGCCTTGCGCACATCATTGGCGATGCGCTTGTGGCTGAATTCCAGCTCGTTCAGGGCCCGCTGCACCTTCAGGCCGCGGATCGAGGCGGCGACCAGGTTCAGCTTGCGCGCGCTGGTGCGCAGGGTGCGCACCTTGGCGACGGCCTCGGAAGGGGCGAGCCGGCGGGGCTTCGCTTGCTTGCTCATGCTACTTCCTCTTCGCCTTCCGGTCGGCCGCGTGGCCAGGGAAGTACCGGGTGGGCGCGAACTCGCCGAGCTTCATGCCGACCATGTCCTCGTTGACCGACACCGGCACGTGCTTCTGGCCGTTGTGGACGCCGAAGGTCAGGCCGACGAACTGGGGCATGATGGTCGAGCGGCGCGACCAGGTCTTGATCACATCCTTGCGGCCGGAGTTTTGCGCGGTCTCGGCCTTCTTCAGCAGATAGCCGTCGACGAAGGGGCCTTTCCAGACAGAACGGGTCATCAGCGAGCCTTCCTGGCGTGGCGCGAACGGATGATGAACTTGTCCGTCGCCTTGTTCTTGCGGGTCTTGGAGCCCTTGGTCGGCTTGCCCGTGGGGCTCACCGGGTGGCGGCCGCCGGAGGTGCGGCCTTCGCCGCCGCCGTGGGGGTGGTCGACCGGGTTCATGGCCACGCCGCGCACGTGGGGGCGGAAGCCCATGTGGCGGCGGCGGCCGGCCTTGCCCAGCACCTCGTTCATGTGGTCGGGGTTGGACACCGCGCCCACGGTGGCCATGCAGCTGTCCTGCACCATCCGCAGTTCGCCGGAGTTCAGGCGGATCTGCGCGTAGCCGGAGTCGCGGCCCACCAGCTGAGCGTAGGCGCCGGCGGAACGGGCGATCTGACCGCCCTTCAGAGGCTTCAGCTCGACATTGTGGATGATGGTGCCGATGGGCATGCCGCGCAGCGGCATGGCGTTGCCCGGCTTCACATCGGCCTTGTCGGCGGCGATCACCTCGTCGCCGGCCTTCAGGCGCTGCGGGGCGAGGATATAGGCCAGTTCGCCGTCGGCGTATTTGACCAGGGCGATGAAGGCGGTGCGGTTGGGGTCGTACTCGAGACGCTCGACCACGCCGACCATGTCGAACTTGCGGCGCTTGAAGTCCACCTTGCGGTAGAGGCGCTTGGCCCCGCCGCCGCGGAAGCGCACCGCCACCCGGCCGCCGGCGCCGCGGCCGCCGGACTTGGTCAGCCCCTCGACCAGGGACTTCTCCGGGCGGCCCTTGTGGAGCTCGGACTTGTCCACCAGCACCAGCCCGCGGCGGGACGGCGAGGTCGGATTGAAATGTTTCAAGGCCATCGGATCAGAGCCCCGTGGTGATGTCGATCGACTGGCCTTCGGCCAGCGTCACGATCGCTTTCTTGATGTCAGAACGCCGGCCCTTGATGCCGCGGAAACGCTTGGTCTTGCCCTTTACGTTGAGGGTGTTGACCTTGGTCACGCTGACCTTGAACAGCGCTTCAACGGCGGCGGCGATTTCCACCTTCGTGGAGTCTCCGGCGACCCGGAACACCACCTTGTTCTGCTCGGACAGCAGGGTGGCCTTTTCGGTGATCACCGGCGCCAGGATGGTGTCGTAGTGGCGGGGCGTGGGGTCAGCCATCACGCGGCCTCCTTCTCGGCGAAGCGGGCCTGGATCGCGTCGACGGCGTCGCGGGTGAGCACCAGCTTATGGCGGCGCAGCACGTCGTAGACGTTGAGGCCGGCGTTCGGCAGCACATCGACGTTGGGAATGTTGCGGGCGGCGAGCGCGAAGTTGGCATCCACCTCGGCCCCGGCGATCACCAGCACATTGGTCAGGCCGAGCTTGATGAGCTGAGCGCGCAGGGCGGCGGTCTTGGGGTCGGCGACGGCGGCGTTGTCCACCACCACCAGGGCGCCGGACTTGGCCTTGGACGACAGCGCATGGCGCAGCGCCAGGGCGCGGAACTTCTTCGGCAGGTCGAAGGCGTGGCTGCGGACGACGGGGCCGTGGGCGCGGGCGCCGCCGGTGCCCTTCTGCTTGTACATCTTCTTGCTGGTGCGGGAGACCTCGTTGCGCACCTGCACCTTGTGGGTGCCGGCGCGGCGCTTGGCCAGTTGCCAGGTGACCATCCGCTGCAGGATGTCGCCGCGGATCTCGTCGATGCCGAAAATGGCGTCGGAAAGCTCGATGGAGCCGCCCTTGCCGCCGTCGAGGCTGATGACGTCGAGTTTCATCTTACGCGTCCTCTCCGCCGGTTTCGGCCGCCGGGGTGTCCTCGGCCGGGGTCTCTGCCGGTTCGGCCGCGGCGACTGCGCCGCCGGCGGTGCGGAAGGCGCCCGGCTTGGGGGCGTCCGCCGGCAGCGGCGACTTCACCGCGTCACGGATCTTGACGAAGGAGCCTTCAGTGCCGGGAACCGCGCCGCGCACCAGGATCAGGCCGCGCTCGATATCGATGCGCCAGACGGTGATGT
This sequence comes from Caulobacterales bacterium, assembly GCA_964202685.1. Classification (GTDB taxonomy): domain Bacteria; phylum Pseudomonadota; class Alphaproteobacteria; order Caulobacterales; family Caulobacteraceae; genus Phenylobacterium. The sequence goes on along the minus strand of CAXNKO010000011.1, from coordinate 8,956 downwards.
TGAGGGTGGTGACCGTCTCGTTGCCGAGCTGGCCCGCCATCTTCTTGCCCTTGAAGGTCTTGCCGGGATCCTGCCGCTGACCGGTGGAGCCCAGGCTGCGGTGGGAGAGCGACACCCCGTGGGTGGCGCGCAGCCCGCCGAAGTTCCAGCGCTTCATGCCGCCGGCGAAGCCCTTGCCGACGGTGGAGCCGGTGATGTCGACCTTCTGGCCGGGCAGGAAGTGGTCGGCGGTGAGTTCCGCGCCCACGGCGATGACATTGTCCTCGGAGACCCGGAACTCGGCCAGCCGGCGCTTGGGCTCGACCTCGGCCTTGGCGAAGTGGCCGCGCATGGCCTTGGAGGTGTTCTTGGGCTTCTTGGCCCCGCAGCCCAGTTGCAGGGCGACGTAGCCGTCCCGCTCCTTGGTGCGGTGGCCGGTGACCTGGCAGCCCTCGAGGCTGAGCACGGTCACGGGCACATGGCTGCCGGCCTCATCGAAGAAGCGCGCCATGCCCAGTTTCTTGGCGATCACGCCGGTACGCATCGACCGATCCCCCTAGAGCTTGATCTCGACATCCACGCCGGCGGACAGGTCGAGCTTCATCAGCGCGTCCACGGTCTGCGGGGTGGGGTCGACGATATCGAGCACGCGCTTGTGCGTGCGGATTTCAAACTGCTCGCGCGACTTCTTGTCGATGTGCGGTGAGCGGTTGACGGTGAATTTCTCAATGCGGGTCGGGAGCGGGATCGGCCCCCTGACGGTCGCACCGGTGCGCTTGGCCGTATTGACGATCTCGCGGGTGGAATGGTCCAGCACGCGGTGATCGAAGGCCTTGAGCCGGATGCGGATGTTCTGACGATCCATATCGCTCTTCAATTCCCTTACAGACGGCGGTCCGCCCGCGTGACTTTGACCATTTCAAAGACCGACCCAGTCCGCCTTGCGGCGATCCGGACGCGAAAGTCCGCAAAATACGATTTGGGCCCGCGCGGATTTGCGAGAGCCCCCCGAAACGCTGACAATTGGCACTGTCTCAGGTCGCTTGCGGGCCGCGTCTAGCCCCCGTTTCGTAACGGGGCCTACAGCCGGTCCAACAGGAGGCGGGGGAATACGCGCTCGACTCGCGCGGGTCAAGCCTCGGCGGCGGAGTTGCGAAGTTTAAATGCAAACACCGTAGCTTGGAGCCGGCCTTCAACGAAAATAGGCCGCCGGGGTTGTCCCCGGCGGCCCGATATTCGCGTTGTTGGCGCGATCTACTCGATGATCTTGGCCACCACGCCGGCGCCGACGGTGCGGCCGCCCTCGCGGATGGCGAAGCGCAGGCCCTGGTCCATGGCGATGGGCGTGATCAGCTCCACGTCCAGCTCGGCGTTGTCGCCCGGCATGATCATCTCAACCCCTTCGCGCAGGGTGATCACCCCGGTCACGTCGGTGGTGCGGAAATAGAACTGCGGCCGGTAGTTGGAGAAGAAGGGCGTGTGACGCCCCCCCTCGTCCTTCGACAGGATATAGGCCTCCGCCGTGACCTTGGTGTGCGGCGTGATCGAGCCCGGCTTGCACAGCACCTGGCCACGCTCCACGTCCTCGCGCTTGGTGCCGCGCAGCAGCACACCCACGTTGTCCCCCGCCTGGCCCTGGTCCAGCAACTTGCGGAACATCTCGACACCGGTGCACACCGTCTTCTGCACAGGCCGGATGCCGACGATTTCCACTTCCTCGCCCACCTTGACGATCCCCTTCTCGATCCGGCCGGTCACCACCGTGCCGCGGCCCGAGATCGAGAACACATCCTCCACAGGCATCAGGAACGGCAGGTCCAGGGGACGCGCCGGCTGCGGGATATAGGCGTCGACCGCCGTCATCAGCTCCAGGATCGAGTTCTCCCCCACCACCGGATCGCCCCCGTCCAGGGCCACCTTGGCCGAACCCTTGACGATCGGAATGTCGTCGCCCGGGAACTCATAGGAGGAGAGCAGCTCGCGCACCTCCATCTCCACCAGTTCCAGCAGCTCTTCGTCGTCCACCAGGTCGGTCTTGTTCATATAGACCACCAGCGCCGGCACCCCCACCTGACGCGCCAGCAGGATGTGCTCGCGGGTCTGCGGCATCGGACCGTCGGCGGCGCTCACCACCAGGATCGCGCCGTCCATCTGCGCCGCCCCGGTGATCATGTTCTTCACATAGTCGGCGTGACCCGGGCAATCCACGTGGGCGTAGTGGCGGTTCGCGGTCTCATATTCCACGTGCGCCGTGTTGATGGTGATCCCGCGCGCCTTCTCCTCCGGCGCAGCGTCAATGTCCGCATAGGCCATCGACTTGGCGCCACCCGACTTCGCCAGAATAAAGGTGATCGCCGCCGTCAACGTCGTCTTGCCATGGTCAACGTGACCAATCGTGCCGATGTTGCAGTGCGGCTTGTTGCGTTGAAATTTTTCCTTGGCCATCTCAAGCTCCAGCCCTGTCCGGGCTTCTCCTCTAACTCGGGTTGGGTTGAATCGTTAGGCGAATTTTTTGATCACTTCGTCGGCGACGACTTGCGGCACCGTTTCGTAGTGGTCGTACTGCATCGTGTACTGGGCGCGCCCCTGGCTGAAGGAGCGCAACTGACTGACGTAGCTGAACATATTGGCCAGCGGCACGAAGGCGGTGACCACCTGGGCGTTGCCGCGGGTCTCGGTGCCCTGGATCTGGCCGCGCCGGGAATTCAGGTCGCCGATCACGTCGCCCATATATTCGTCCGGGGTCAGCACCTCGACCTTCATGATCGGCTCAAGCAGCTTGGGCGAGGCCTTGTCGCGCAGTTCGCGGAACGCCGCGCGGCCGGCGATCTCAAAGGCCAGCACGGAGGAATCCACGTCATGGTAGTTGCCGTCGTAGAGGGTCGCCTTGAAGTCGATCATCGGGAAGCCGGCCAGCAGACCGTTTTCCTTGGCCTGCTCGATGCCCTTCTGGACGCCGGGGATGAACTCCTTCGGCACAGAACCGCCCACCACGCTGGAGACGAACTCGAAGCCTGAGCCGGGCTCGCCCGGCTCGAAGATGATCTTCACCCGAGCGAACTGGCCGGTGCCGCCGGTCTGCTTCTTGTGGGTGTAGTCGATGTCGGCCTTGCGGCCGAGGCTCTCGCGATAGGCCACCTGCGGCGCGCCGATATTGGCGTCGACCTTGTAGGTGCGGCGCAGGATGTCGACCTTGATGTCCAGGTGCAGCTCGCCCATGCCCTTCATGATCGTCTGGCCCGACTCCTGGTCGGTGTGGACGGTGAAGGACGGGTCCTCGGCCACCATCTTGGCCAGGGCGACGCCCAGCTTCTCCTGGTCGGCCTTGGTCTTGGGCTCGATGGACTGTTCGATCACCGGGGCCGGGAAGGTCATGCGCTCCAGGATCACCGGGCTCTTGGACGGGTCGCAGAGGGTGTCGCCAGTGCGGGTGTCCTTGAGGCCGGCCAGGGCGACGATGTCGCCGGCGAAGGCTTCCTTGATGTCCTCGCGGTTATTGGAGTGCATCAGCAGCATGCGGCCCACCCGCTCGCGCTTCTCGCGCGTCGAGTTCAGCAGGCCCATGCCGGTCTCCAGCTTGCCGGAGTAGATGCGGCAGAAGGTCAGCGAGCCGACGAACGGGTCGTCCATGATCTTGAACGCCAGCACCGACAGCGCCTCGTCGTCGGAGGCCCGGCGCTCGACCTCTTCTTCGGTCTTGTAGTCGATGCCCTTGGTGGGCGGGATGTCGACCGGCGACGGCAGATAGTCGACCACCGCGTCCAGCAGCGGCTGCACACCCTTGTTCTTGAACGCCGAGCCGGCCAGGATCGGATAGAAGGCGCCGGTGAGCACCGCCTTGCGCAGGCACTTCTTGATCACCTCTTCCGACGGCTCCTCACCGGAGAGATAGGCCTCCATGGCGTCGTCATCGAGCTCGACCGAGTTCTCGATCATGTAGTGGCGCGCGGCGGCGCAGGCCTCGACCATGTCGGCCGGAATCTCTTCGTCGTGGTAGTTGGCGCCCAGGCCCTCGGAATCCCAGACCACCGCCTTCATGCGCACCAGATCGACGACGCCCTTCAGCGCCGCCTCGGAGCCGATCGGCAGCTGGATCGGCACCGCCTTGACGCCCAGGCGTTCGCGGATGGTGGTCAGGCACATTTCGAAGTCGGCGCCGGTCTTGTCCATCTTGTTGACGAACACGATGCGCGGAACATTGTAGCGGTCGGCCTGGCGCCAGACGGTCTCGGTCTGGGGCTCGACCCCTTGGTTGCCGTCGAGCACCGCCACGGCGCCGTCGAGCACACGCAGGGAACGCTCCACCTCGATGGTGAAGTCCACATGGCCGGGGGTGTCGATGATGTTGAGGCGCTTGCCGCGCCACATGGCGGTGGTGGCGGCCGACGTGATGGTGATGCCGCGCTCCTGCTCCTGCTCCATCCAGTCCATGGTGGCCGCGCCATCATGGACCTCGCCGATCTTATGGCTCTTGCCGGTGTAGTAGAGGATCCGCTCCGTGGTCGTGGTCTTCCCGGCATCGATATGGGCCATGATGCCGAAGTTACGATAGTCCTCGATGTTGGTGGCGCGGGGCATAGGAGAAGCTCGGTTCAAGAGGCGTTCGGAGATGGGCTGAACGAACGGCGCGGGCGGTTTAACGCAAACCACCCGCGCCGGGAAGCGATGGATAGAGGTCTTACCAGCGGTAGTGGGAGAAGGCCCGGTTGGCTTCGGCCATCTTATGGGTGTCTTCGCGCTTCTTCACCGCGGTGCCGCGGTTGGAGGAGGCGTCGAGCAGTTCGCCGGCCAGCTTCTCGGTCATGGTGTTTTCGCCGCGTTTGCGCGCGGCGTTGACCAGCCAGCGGATGGCCAGGGCGCGGCGGCGCTCGGGCCGCACCTCGACCGGAACCTGATAGGTGGCGCCGCCGACCCGGCGGGAGCGGACCTCGATCGCCGGGGCGACATTTTCCAAGGCGGCGTGGAAAGTCTCAAGCGGACCGATGTCCTTGCGCTTGGTTTCCAGGATCTCGAAGGCGCCGTAGATGATGTTCTCGGCGACGGCCTTCTTGCCCTCGTACATGACGTAATTCATGAACTTGGTGACGACCAGGTCCCCGAACTTGGGATCCGGAAGGACGACACGTTTTTCGGCGCGACGGCGGCGGGACATGCTGGTTCTTCCTTACTTGGGACGCTTGGCGCCGTAGAGCGACCGGCGCTGCTTGCGGTCCTTGACGCCCTGGGTGTCGAGCACGCCGCGCAGGATGTGGTAGCGGACGCCGGGAAGATCCTTCACCCGGCCGCCGCGGATCAGCACCACCGAGTGCTCCTGCAGGTTATGGCCTTCGCCGGGGATGTAGCACACCGCCTCGATGCCGGTGGTCAGGCGAACCTTGGCCACCTTGCGCAGCGCCGAGTTCGGCTTCTTCGGCGTCGTCGTATAGACCCGCGTGCAGACCCCGCGGCGTTGCGGGCAGCCCTTCAGCGCCGGGACCTTGTTGCGCGACGGCTTGTCCTGGCGCGGCTTGCGGATCAACTGATTGACTGTGGGCATCTAATCTCTGTGCTCGTGGAGGCGTGTGCCGTTTGGCCGAGGCGCCTCAAGGGGTCCATGGGGTCGTAGGCTTTCAAGACCGCCCGCTGAACGAAAAACGCGCCGGCGCGCAGGGGTTCTGCGATCCGGCGGGCCCGGCCCCCCGTCGCCGGAGAACCCGTTCATCGGGACAGGGACGAATCCCGGCCTCGAAAGAGCGCGCTACATAGAGGGGATAGGCGGGGGCGTCAATGTTCGCCGCGTCCATCACAAAATGACCACTACAGCGGCAAAACTACCGTTAAGCTCGCCTTGGAGGTCGGTGGATGCGGATCATGGCGGCGCGCGGCAGCCTGGCGATCACGGCGTCCGCGGCCTTGCATGCCGGACTGCTCATCGCCATCGCAACAGTTGTCCCGCGGCCGCCAGCCTACGCGCCCCGCGACACGGCGGCGGATCCGGTGCGGTCGATCCCGGTGATCATGCTGCCTCGCCACATCTCGCAGCCCAAATTCCGAGGCGCGCCCTCCCCTATCCGCCATCACCGTTCACCGTTGCCGGTCGCGGACGAACGAACACCGGTCCGCCCGCTGCTCGCCTTGAACCCGGAGGCCCCTTCAGCCGCGCCGCACCCCGATCAGGTCCGGGCAGCCCTGCGCGGGGGCGCTGCCGGCTGCGCGAACCGCAATGCCTCGCGGCTCACCCCCGCCGAGCGGGCTGACTGCGATGAGCGGTTGGGAGCGGGCGCGACCGATGCGCCATTCATCCACCCAGGCTTCGCGCTCGACCGCAAAAAACGTGCGATGCTGGACGCAGCTGCAGCCGCAAGGGAGGCGCGCCGCGCTGAACTCGAACGTCCGATGAAGCCCAAGGCGGCACTGCCGGAGCGGGCGGACTACGACGGTGATCCTTATGTGAGTGGCGCCGGCGACAGCGCCTTCGGGGCCCAGGTGCATCCGCCCAGCAAGCGAGCCGCCCGCCAGCTGGGGCGCCTGCCCCCATGAACCTCAATCGAAGATGTCGAAGATGTCGAACACCTTGCCGCGCCACTTGTCGGGCCTGTCGCCGGCGCCGCGGAGCCTGGGCGCATGTCGAGCTCGACTCCGGCGCGCCTGAGGTTCTTCATCCCGGTTTCACAATTGGGGCGGCAAGGCGGCCTCCGGGTTGGCTTCGGCATTTCATCTGGGGACGCGCGGCCAGTTTGAAAGCCCCGCCGCTCTCCCCTACTCCCGCATGAACGCCTTGAACGCAGGAACCACGGAGGACCAGGTGGCCAGCACGTTGGCGACCGCCTCGGTGGTGGCGCCGTGTTCGAGATCCACGTCCATGTGCACGATCGGGTCCATGTCGTCGTCGAGATAGCCGCGGCCGAAGCGGTTGTTGCGGTTCCAATTGTTGATCTGCTGAAGGCTCAGACCTGTCTTCAGGTCGAAGCCCGAGGCGAACTGAATGGCCATGCAGCGCTTGGTCGGCTTGCAGCCATAGAACAACACCCGAAAGGTGGTGCCATCGACGCCGCTGATGATCATCGGGTCGCCGTCACTGTCCTTGGTGATCTCGGCCTTGAAGCCCTTGGACAGCATGACGGCGGCGACCTCGGCGGCGGTGACGCCGCCGTCGGGGATCGGGCCGGCGAGGGCGGGGGTGGCCAGCATCAGCGCCGCGGCCACGGCTGAAACACAAATGACCTTCATTGGACCCCCGCACGGTTCGGCGCCTGCGCCGCGGGATTTCTTCTCATGAGTTGCCAAGCCTGACCAGACCGCAAAACGGCCCGGGATCACCCCCGGGCCGTTTCGTTTGTCCAAGCCATTCGGCCTTAGCTGTCGACCTTTTCCGCCTCGGCTTCGGCGGCGATCTCGGTGGGCAGCGGCTCCATCGCGGCGATGGCCTCCTCGCGGCTGGCGGTGAGCACCTCGTCGCGCTTGGCGGCGATGCGCTGCAGGTTGCGCAGGTAGGAGCCGGTGCCGGCCGGGATCAGGCGGCCGACGATGACGTTCTCCTTCAGCCCTTCCAGGGTGTCGATCTTGCCCTGGACGGACGCCTCGGTGAGCACCCGGGTGGTTTCCTGGAACGACGCCGCGGAGATGAAGCTGCGGGTCTGCAGGGACGCCTTGGTGATCCCCAGCAGCACCGGCTGGGTGAGCGCCGCGCGACCGCCGCGGGCCTGGGCCTTGTTGTTCTCGGCCTCGACCTCGGGCTTGTCGATGTGGTCACCCTTGAGCAGGCCGGTGTCGCCGGGCTCGAGGATCTCCACCTTCTGCAGCATCTGGCGCACGATGGTTTCGATGTGCTTGTCGTTGATCGGCACGCCCTGCAGCCGGTAGACTTCCTGGATCTCATTGACCAGGAAGTTGGCCAGCTCCTCGATGCCCAGGATGCGCAGGATGTCGTGCGGATCCGGGTTGCCGTCGATGATGTACTCACCCTTGCGGATGATGTCGCCATCGTGGACCGAGATGTGCTTGCCCTTGGGGATCAGGAACTCGACCGCCTCGCCGTCGTCCTCCGGGGTGATCTTGATCCGGCGCTTGTTCTTGTAGTCGCGCCCGAACTCGACCCGGCCGTCCATCTCGGCGATGACCGCGCAGTCCTTCGGCCGGCGGGCCTCGAACAGCTCCGCCACCCGCGGCAGACCGCCGGTGATGTCGCGGGTCTTGGCGCTTTCGGTGGGCAGGCGGGCCAGCACGTCGCCGGGCTTGGCGTCGTCGCCGTCGCCCATGGACAGCACCGCGGCCACCGGCAGCAGGTAGCGGGCCTCGCCGCCGTTGGCGAGCCGGCGATAGGCGCCTTCCGCGTCGACCACCGCCATGGCGGGCCGCAGATCGGCCCCCTTGGTGGAGGCGCGCCAGTCGATGACCACGCGGTTGGAGATGCCGGTGGCCTCATCGGCCTCCTCGCGGAAGGAGAAGTTCTCCACCAGATCCTCGAACCGCACCTTGCCGCCCACCTCGGTGATGATCGGGGTGGTGTAGGGGTCCCATTCGGCCAGGCGCTGGCCGCGCTTGACCTTGCCGCCGTCCGGCACCTTCAGGCGCGCGCCATAGGGCGGCTTGTAGGCCTCGCGGTCCTTGCCATCCACCTGGACGGTGAGCTGCAGGTTGCGGCTCATGCAGATCAGGTCGCCGTCGGCGTTCACCACGGTGGCGCCGACGATCTTGGCCACGCCCTCATTGCCGGACTCGAAGAACGACTGTTCGGCCACCTGGGCGGTGCCGCCGATGTGGAAGGTGCGCATGGTCAGCTGGGTGCCCGGCTCGCCGATCGACTGGGCGGCGATGACCCCCACCGCCTCGCCGATGTTCACCGGGGTGCCGCGGGCCAGGTCGCGCCCGTAGCAGGCCCCGCAGACGCCGACGTCGGCCTCGCAGGTCAGCACCGAACGGACCTTCACCGACTGGACGGCGGCGGCTTCCATCAGGTCGACCATGTTCTCGTCGAGGTAGCTGTCGGCCGGAACCA